>NZ_JBGQQX010000027.1:0-31277 GCF_045528525.1 Ruoffia sp. FAM 26255
CAATGTGTGGTGATGGTAGCAAGAAGGATACACCTGTTCCCATGCCGAACACAGCAGTTAAGCTTCTTAGCGCCGATGGTAGTTGGACCTTTGGTCCTGTGAGAGTAGGTCGTTGCCATGCATTGTTTATATTTTGGAGGATTAGCTCAGCTGGGAGAGCGTCTGCCTTACAAGCAGGATGTCGGCGGTTCGATCCCGTCATCCTCCATGTCTCAAGAGTCGTTAGCTCAGTTGGTAGAGCATCTGACTTTTAATCAGAGGGTCACAGGTTCGATCCCTGTACGACTCATTCTCTTATAAAGAGACAAACGCGGGTGTGGCGGAATTGGCAGACGCACTAGATTTAGGATCTAGCGCCTTCGGGCGTGGGGGTTCAAGTCCCTTCACCCGCATTTTAACTTAATAAGCCGGCTTAGCTCAGTTGGTAGAGCATCTGATTTGTAATCAGAGGGTCGAGGGTTCAACTCCTTTAGCCGGCATCAACGCGGAAATAGCTCAGTGGTAGAGCACCACCTTGCCAAGGTGGGGGTCGCGGGTTCGAACCCCGTTTTCCGCTTTGCCAAGAGAAGTAAATTCGGCATATTGCCGGGGTGGCGGAACTGGCAGACGCACAGGACTTAAAATCCTGCGGTGGGTGACTACCGTGCCGGTTCGATTCCGGCCCTCGGCATAACACTTAGTTATGTGTTAAATAAATAGAAAAGAGCACCCTTAGCTCAATTGGATAGAGTACCTGACTACGAATCAGGCGGTTGTAGGTTCGACTCCTACAGGGTGCGTTTATAATTTCGGGAAGTAGCTCAGCTTGGTAGAGCACTTGGTTTGGGACCAAGGGGTCGCAGGTTCGAATCCTGTCTTCCCGATCGATATTATGGGGAATTAGCTCAGCTGGGAGAGCGCCTGCCTTGCACGCAGGAGGTCAGCGGTTCGATCCCGCTATTCTCCATTAATATTTTATAAAGGCGGTGTAGCTCAGCTGGCTAGAGCGTCCGGTTCATACCCGGGAGGTCATGGGTTCGATCCCCTTCGCCGCTATATAGGACCTTTAGCTCAGTTGGTTAGAGCAGACGGCTCATAACCGTCCGGTCGTAGGTTCGAGTCCTACAAGGTCCATTGAAGACCGTAAAAAACACATAATATATATTTTGGAGGATTACCCAAGTCCGGCTGAAGGGAACGGTCTTGAAAACCGTCAGGCGTGTAAAAGCGCGCAAGGGTTCGAATCCCTTATCCTCCTTTTAAACATTATCGCGGGGTGGAGAAGCTGGCATCTCGTCGGGCTCATAACCCGAAGGTCGTAGGTTCGAATCCTACCCCCGCAATTTTATCTTAATACTAAACTTAACTACTTACTTAATTATGCGGGTGTAGTTTAGTGGTAAAACTACAGCCTTCCAAGCTGTTGTCGCGAGTTCGATTCTCGTCACCCGCTTTTAATTTCATACGGGCCTGTAGCTCAGTTGGTTAGAGCGCACCCCTGATAAGGGTGAGGTCGGTGGTTCGAATCCACTCAGGCCCATTAGTGATATTAAAACTATAAAATTTTGGATTTGGGGAAGTACTCAAGAGGCTGAAGAGGCGCCCCTGCTAAGGGTGTAGGTCGGTTTTGCCGGCGCGAGGGTTCAAATCCCTCCTTCTCCGTAAGTTTTATATTCGTATTATTGCTAAAATTAATATTTATATTGTTTTGGTCCGTTGGTCAAGCGGTTAAGACACCGCCCTTTCACGGCGGTAACACGGGTTCGAGTCCCGTACGGATCATTAATTTTACTTTCATCACGGAGGATTACCCAAGTCCGGCTGAAGGGAACGGTCTTGAAAACCGTCAGGCGTGTAAAAGCGCGCAAGGGTTCGAATCCCTTATCCTCCTTATTGATTTTAAAATTAAAAATACATTGGTCCGGTGGTGTAGGGGTTAACATGCCTGCCTGTCACGCAGGAGATCGCGGGTTCAAATCCCGTCCGGACCGTTATATTATGCGGGTGTAGTTTAGTGGTAAAACTACAGCCTTCCAAGCTGTTGTCGCGAGTTCGATTCTCGTCACCCGCTTAATGATTCAAAGAACGCTTGGCGTTCTTTTTTTGTGTTCAGGTATTTATGATTCGTTTCATGGATGCCTTTTTAATTTTTTAGAAGATGATAAGTATAATCCTTAAAGCAATTTTATATAATATAATATTATACTATCATTTTACTGACTTAGTATATTTGATAAAATTTTCAAAATATTTCTCAATACAATAATTAAATTTTATATAATTGTAGTAAATATAATCCTTTATTATTTTTGAATTGTTGTTATTTTTATAGTATAAATTGAGCAGTTTGATAAACAAGATCAATTCTTATATTTTTTGGAAGCGGTATTATTGCTTAAAATCATTTAATTTGCTATATTAAAATTATAAACAAATTAAATGGAGGTAACGATATGTCTGATACATGGAAAAACTTAGAAGGTCAAAAAGACGAAATTGTTGGAAAAGTTAAAGAAGTGTTTGGTAAAGCAACTGATGATGCTGAAACTCAAGCAAAAGGTATTGCACAACAGGTTGAAGGTGAAGCTAAACAAGCCGTTGCATCTGGTCGAGGTCATGTTGATGAAATTCGTGAAAACTACAAAGATCGAGCGGATTCAGCTGTCGAAGATGTAAAGCGCCAAGTAGGTGAAACTCGAGAGAGTGTTCATACTTCAGCAGATGAGAACTTAAAAGAAGCGATTGATGAAGGAAAACAATTAAAAGAAGAAGCTGCGCGTAAAGCTGAAGAATTACGTCAAAACGCAATTGCTGAAGGCGAAGAGCAACGTGAAGAAGCTCGAGAAAAGTCTACTAAAGCTTATGAAGAAGCAGATGAAATTGAAGCTCGTGTAAATCAATCAATTGATGAAGCAGCTGAAAGTCGTGAAGAAAGCGAAAAAGAAGACAACAACACCCTATAAAAATCAAAACAAAAAGAACGAATAAAATGACTAAAGTTTTCCTTTTAGCATTTCATTCGTTCTGTTTTAATACAATTGACTCAAACTGTATAATAATGTGAAAATTAAGGTTACTGCGTGAATATAATTCATTTTGTTTTGTGTTTGTTTTTCATGTTGTGTTTTAACAAGTAAAGGTAACATCGTTACGGCGCTTAGTAAAACAAATAGAATTTGAACAATATAATAAGATGAAGAAGGTAATGAGAAGTAGAACCCGCTTAATAATGCAAGGGCACAAACTACTAAACTAACAACTGGGAACCGTTGAAAAACGGTTATTTGTTTGAAATTAATAATGATATTCTTCAATTTAAATACTTCTAAGTTTAAAACAATAAACATTAATACAATCGGAATAGTATTAATTAAAAATGTTTGTGTTACTGCAAATGTTTGTGAATTATACGCAATCACATTCATCATAAAACCATTAAAGAATACAGATAATAAAAAGTGATAAATTGTACCAGTCATCTTAAACGGCATATATTGCACATGAATGAATACAATATAAAAGACGAGCAGAACACTGATGATCCAGTGTGAATTAAACATAAAGATAATGGTACTAATTAACAATATACCTTCAAGTACATACAATAAGACATTAGGCGCTACTTCTGGTGTTTGTTTGTCGATTCGTAAATATAGGAAATGATCTATTAATTGACCAAACACGACAATTAGAAACAACAGTAACATTGGAAGCCACCGAATGGATTCAGTATGGCTAGCTCCTAGAATTAATCCAAAAAGTATGGATGCTAGGGGCGAAACAAATATTTTAACGTACGGATTCTGTAAAAAGCGAGTTATTAACTTCATTGACTATACCTTTCATATAAAAAATTCGATAGCTTAACTATCATTATTTTATTAATACTTATTTGTCTGATATTCATTCTCCAAAGATAAAGATAGAATATCACCTCATCTTAACTTGATTGACTTAATACGTTGAGTTGATTACTCTCAGTTACTATCGTAAAGATGAGTTATCTTTATACATTCTATCATTAATTTCGTATCTATGCTAAAAATATTGGTACCAATTTAATCATTTATCTAGTTTCTATCACTTATAGTGTGAATGCCTATTGTTGTGTGATATAATGACATTCGTTACAAATCAAAAGTCCCGATAGGGTTCACTTGAATTAAAGTGAATATGCCTTGTAACCAAATAATATAGTGGGGGAGACATTATGAAGGAAAGAAAATTATTCACATCGGAGTCTGTGACTGAAGGACATCCAGATAAGATTGCTGACCAAATTAGTGATGCGATTTTAGATGCGATTTTAGCTCAAGATCCTAATGCGCGTGTTGCTTGTGAGACAGCAGTGAATACTGGATTAGTTCTAGTTTTTGGAGAAATTACGACAACAGCTTATGTTGATATTCAACAAATTGTACGTAAGAAAATCGCCGAGATTGGTTATGTTAACTTTAAATACGGATTTGATGCTGACAATGTAGCGGTATTAGTATCCTTAGATGAGCAATCACCTGATATTGCTATGGGAGTAGACGATGCTTTAGAGACAAGAGATGAAGAAGAGCAAAGTTTAATTGGAGCAGGAGATCAGGGGATTATGTTCGGTTTCGCAACAAATGAAACAGAAGAATATATGCCTTTACCTATCTCATTAAGTCATAAATTAGCGCAACAATTAGCAAAAGTTAGAAAAGAAGAGATTTTACCGTATTTAGGTCCTGATGGAAAAACACAAGTGACGGTTGAGTTTAATGAAGACGATACAATAAAGCGCATTGATAATCTTGTTATTAGTACACAACATAATAATGATGTGGAACTTAGTCAAGTTAGAGAAGATGTTATTGAGCATGTCATTAAACCGGTCGTGAATACAGAGTGGTTAGATGAAGAAACAACGTACTTTATTAACCCAACAGGTAAATTCGTTATTGGTGGACCCGTTGGAGATTCTGGTTTAACGGGTCGTAAAATCATTGTAGATACTTACGGAGGATCTGCTCACCACGGTGGAGGAGCTTTCTCTGGAAAAGACGCGACAAAAGTCGATCGTTCAGCCAGTTATGCTGCACGTTATGTTGCTAAAAATCTTGTAGCAGCTGGAGTTGCAAGTAAAGTTGAGCTTCAATTAGCTTATGCAATTGGGGTTAGTGAACCAACGTCAATTTCATTAAATACTTTTGGTACAAGTAGTTATTCTGATGATGTCATCATTAAGATAATTCGTGATACATTTGACTTATCACCTTCGGGTATTATTTCAATGTTGGATCTTAGACGTCCTATTTACGGAGGAACAGCTGCGTATGGACATTTTGGGCGAACTGATTTAGATTTACCTTGGGAACAATTAGATAAGGTTGATTTAATCCAATCACAATTAAACTAGATAATATAATAACCCCTTTAGTAAAGCTGTCAAAAAAGCTTTCTAAAGGGGTTTTTGTTAATTTTGAGATAGGGCGTCGTTTACTGCTTCGAGAATTGCTTCAGATGTGAAAGAAGCGCCAGAAACTATCTCTACATCTAATGAATTTGAATCGATAATTTGATCTGGTACTTGGTCGAAGGCTGGATCAGAAAGGCCTTCCGTTTCAAGATGAGAAACGACGTTAATATCTGTAATTTCTTGATTATCTACTGTGACATCGACGGTCATAAGACCATTGTGTCCTTCGGAAGTTCCCGTATAAGTGCCATCAGAAACGTCTTCGAGAGCTATAGCTTCAGAACTTCCACCAGAATCCTCTGCCAAGGCATTATTGACAGCATTGATAATGGCTTCAGAAGTAAAGGTAGCTCCAGAGACAATCTCAACATCCGTTGAATTTGATTCTATAATTTGTTCTGGAACTTGTTCGAAAGCAGGATCCGAGATGCCTTCTGTCTCACTATGATCAGTGACATCAATTTGACTTATTTCACCATTCTCTACTGTTACATCCAGTGTTAACTGATCATTATGACCTTCAGCAGATCCGGTGAAAGTACCATCTGATACTTCCACTGTGTCAACTTGAGCACTCTCATCATCGCCGCTATTAAAAATAAATTCATTTGTAAACAATAAAGTCGTTAGTAGCCAAACAAGGATGGATACAAATATAACTTGTATGATAAAAGATAATTTATTAGTCATATACTTTTCCTTTCTATTAATAGGTGACTAGAAACCAAATTCATCCAGATAAATATGATCATCAGGGACATTTTGATTATCTAATAAAGTTTTTGAAGCATTTAACATGGGTGGTGGTCCACAGACAAAGAATTTGGCAGATTGATAAAGTGAACTTACACCAAGTTCTTCTAAATATTCATGCGTGATAAAGCCATGAGGGAAGCCTTCAACTTCTTCATTTGAAAAGATAATATCATAAGAGAAATTTGGATTTGCAGCTTTCATTGTTTCAAATTCTTCAATCATAAACATATCTTCTTCAATCGCTAAGCCCCAAACTAGATGAATTCTACGGTTTGAGTTCTTTTCATGTTCGTGGCGTAAGATACTTAAATTAGGTGTTAAACCAATTCCTCCCGCTAATAAGACAAAAGGATCCTCGGATTCTTGTACTTCATCTGGGAAGAAATTTCCGTAAGGACCTTCTAGAGTAGCGATATCTCCGACATTGACATTTTGTAAAGAACCAGTCCAATCTCCAGCTTCTTTAATCATAAACTCAATTGAATTCGAATAATCAGATGTTATTGCACTTGATGCTGAGAAAGGGTGTCCTTCAGTTGTGATGTCAGCATTTTTGAAACGAATAAAGAAATAATCTCCTGGTACGTATGGTTTAATCGAACCATTTTTCGGTTCAAATTCTAATACCCATAATGAAGGTGTCCCTTGTTTAATACTTTTCAATTCAAACTTTGGTGCGAAAGATAATTTTAATTTCCAAATAACATAATAACCTAATATAGCAACAGTATAGATAGTCAGAAGTGTCATAAATAGTGTATTTTCATTTAGAAATGGGAGTAAGAATAAATGAAAATATATTGCAACAATGGCTACAATAGAAAGTCTATGAAGCCATAAGCTCAATTCGCGATTAAAGACTGACTCTTTCCATTTTCGTAATAGTGGAATTCGATCAATGAATATACCCGAAAGTGAGAATATACCTGTAAACATGACAATAATTAATGAAAAGACAGCGAGGAATCCCGTTTGAGAAACAGTTGACATCTCAGTAATCCAACGGAAGCCATTCCATTGGATAATAATATGGATAACACCCATAATCGAAAGAACAACACCCATTAATGCGTGAATTTCATACATTTCAGGCATGCCAAAGTATTTTTCTATAAATCGTGGGCGTGATCCCATGAATGTGACTGTTAACATCATGGTGTAGGCAAGTAACCCTGAAGAATAGGAAATTAACTGTAAAACGGACATTGAATCACTCTGGGCTAAGATTGAGCCCAATAACGTTGCAAACATGACAAGAGAAATGCCTGGGAATAACCAGTCATAAAATTTATTTGTATGCATAATTTAACCCCTTTACTAATTTGTTTAAAGTAGCATAATAAAACTTGTAATTATTTTAACACATAATTTTAATGCTAAAAAACATTTACTATGAAAAAATAGACAGAAAAATAAAATTATCAATATTTTTTTAAAAGGGTTTTCAAATTATAAAATAAAAAAAGAAAGAATAAATTATCTTATTCTTTCAATAACTAAGAGCATTGGGGGATGATTTATTTGATTGATAAATTGATACGCCAATACTTGATATTTTTCTTGTGGGAGTTTTTCTAATTTTTCAAACAAATTATATTTTTCGGTCATACCATTTTCATGCCCAGAATATATAACTAGGATAATTTGTCCGTGAATAGCCAAATTACCTAATATATCTTGAACCGCTTTAAAGGTACTTGTAAATTCTGTCGTGACATTATGATCGCCACCTGGAAGATAGCCTAAGTTAAAAATAGCACCTTGGACTAGATTGTCTTCAATATATTCAGAAACTTTATCGTGAGAATCTAAAATAAATTTATAGGATGCTTTTGTAGAATGATCTAATGATTCAATTCGTTTAGTTGAATTTTGGATGGCTATTTCTTGAATATCAAAGCCAATAAGAGAACCTGTGAAATCTTTTAATGATAGTAGAAAGGCACTGTCGTGGCCATTCCCAAGGGTTCCATCAATAAATAATCCTTGGGGATTTTTGTGAACCTGTTGTTTTAATAGTTGATGACTGTATTGTAAAGCGTTATACATTTTATATTCCTCCTCTGTTACATTTATGTTACATATATTAAAACTAAAATAAAAGACCAGAAATGTGAACTTTTAATGAATTAAATTAGCTATAATAGACGAAGATTATAATATATTATTATATAGTTTGATAGTGGAGGGTAATTAAGTGAAAAGTAGACATGAAATAATGAAAGCCAAGGCAAGATTAGTAAACCAAAATAAAGCTAAAAAGGCGATGAAACATATCAATGCTGGATTAGTGCTTATGGCTGCAGGTGCTGTCTTAAGTCATGTGTCAGCGAATGACACTGTTGTTGTACAAGCACAATCAAGTAGTCGTGTTAGCCAATCAGATTTTTTAGGATTAATTACAGATTACGCAAAACAAATTGCTGCTGAAAATGACTTGTACGCATCAGTAATGATTGCCCAAGCTGCATTAGAATCAGGATGGGGTAATAGTACTTTATCAAAAGCACCTAACTATAATTTATTTGGAATTAAAGGTGAATACAACGGAAACTCTGTTGTAAAAGATACATTAGAAGACGATGGATCTGGAGAGTATTACCAAATTCAAGATGCTTTCCGTCGTTACGATAATTATGGTGAGTCATTAACTGACTATGCGTCATTATTAACAGGAGATAACGATGTAAATAACTGGCGTTATAACTTCTATTCAGGTGCACGTTACAGTAATACGAATTCGTATCAAGATGCAACGGCTCATTTAACTGGTCGTTACGCAACAGATACTCGTTACGGAGACAAATTAAACCGTATCATTGCTGAAAATAATTTAACACAATATGATTTAGCTAGTTCTGATAAACCAGTCAGCGTAGTTCCTTCTACACCAGAATCTAATACAGGTTCAAACGAAGCGGGTTCAATTGCGGGAACTTATACTGTTAAAGCAGGAGACGGTTTCTGGGGTATTGCACGTCGTTTTGGAACGACAGTCGATGCACTTAAAGCTGCGAATGGTACAACAAGTAATTTAATTCATCCTGGTCAAGTCATTAAATTACCTGGTAGCTCAACTATTGTTGAAAAACCAAGTACACCACCAGCAAATTCAAATAACTCTTCAGATAACACTGAAGGAAATACAAGTGTGGGTGGGTCATATACAATTAAACGTGGCGATGGCTTATACGCGATTGCTCGTAAACATGGTATGACATTAAACCAACTTAAATCATTAAATGGATTATCAAGTAACTTAATCCATCCAGGTCAAGTATTAAAAGTAAGTGGAGCAACTCAAGGAAACACTGAGACTTCAAATAATACGTCACCGAATACAGATTCAACAAATACTAAACCAACTGAACCTACAAACAATGGTGGTTCAACTAACACATCTGGTTCATACTCAGTTAAGGCTGGCGACGGTCTATACCGTATCGCAGTAAACCATGGTATGACATTAAATCAATTGAAAGCATTAAACGGCTTATCAAGCAATTTAATTCATCCAGGACAAGTACTAAAAGTTTCAGGTGCTACAACAAGTACACCAGCTTCTACAGTAGAATCTAACGTAGAAACACAACCAACTATTGTTGAAGAGGACAATACGCCAACAACTATTATTGAACCTGAAGTGGCACCAGTTGTTGAAGAAACAGTCGTAGAAGAGCCAGTGGAAGCTCCAACGAATTCTTCATATACAGTAGCTGTTGGCGATACTTTATATAGTATTGCACGTCGTAATGGCTTAAATGTTAATGAATTAATTGAAAAGAATAACGGTTCAACAACAATCTTTATTGGACAAACAATTGGATTGAACTAATACAGTTAGTTTGATATAATTCAAATGAATTTATATAAAACTTTACTTAGAAATAGTAAATAAAGTCATTGTTTAGAGAGCTTATGGTTGGTGAAAATAAGTCAATCGCTTTGTTGAACTCGTCTAATTAGGTGCTTACTTGAAAGTAATGATAGAGTAAGCCGTGTTGACCGCGTTAAGGTACTTAAGATGACATTATTGTCATAAACATAGGTGGTACCGCGGTCACTCGCCCTATATTATTTAGTGAATATGCTAGATAATATAGGGTATTTTTATTTTTTTTGAGAGAAATTTATTTTAAATGGATTAAAACAGTGCAATTTTCACTTTTTATTGTAAATATTGTATAATGAAAAAGAATTTATAGATTATTGGAGGAAGAAAATGAGTTATCAACATCGTATCATTGAAAAGAAATGGCAAGAATATTGGGACAAGAATGAAACATTTAAAACAAAGGATCGTGGTGTCGATCATCCTAAATATTATGCGTTAGATATGTTCCCATATCCATCAGGACAAGGCTTACACGTTGGGCATCCAGAAGGGTATACAGCAACTGATGTGATTGCTCGTATGAAGCGTGCTCAAGGTTTCGATGTTCTACATCCAATGGGATGGGATGCTTTTGGTCTGCCAGCAGAGCAATATGCCTTAGATACAGGGAATAACCCTGCTGATTTTACAGAACACAATATCCAAACATTTAAACGTCAAATCAAATCACTTGGCTTTAGTTACGATTGGGACCGCGAAATTAATACAACGGATCCGAATTATTATAAATGGACACAATGGATTTTTACAAAATTATTCGAAAAAGGTTTAGCTTATCAAGATGATGTGATGGTTAACTGGTGTCCGGCATTAGGAACTGTATTAGCGAATGAAGAAGTAATTGATGGCGTTTCTGAGCGTGGGGGACATCCTGTATACAGACGCCCAATGAAACAATGGGTATTAAAAATCACTGAATATGCTGAAAGATTAATTGAAGATTTAGATGAAGTTAACTGGCCAGACAGTGTGAAAGAAATGCAAAAACATTGGGTTGGTAAATCTGAAGGTGCTATGATTAAATTCCAAGTTGCAGGTTCAGATAAAGTCATCGAATCATATACTACGCGACCTGATACGTTATTCGGAACTTCTTATGTCGTATTAGCACCGGAATTGGATATTGTAAATGACTTAATGACTCCAGAACAAGAAGAAGCAGTCCGTGCATATATTAGTGAAGTTGAAACTAAGAGTGAATTAGAACGTACATCATTAAATAAAGATAAAACAGGTGTATTTACAGGGTCATATGTGATTAACCCAGCAACAAAACAAGAAATTCCAATTTGGATTGCTGATTACGTGATTGCTTCCTATGGTACGGGTGCGGTTATGGGTTCAGCAGCACATGATGAACGTGACTTTGCATTCGCAACTAAATATGATTTACCTATTGTACCAGTGATTGAAGGACCAGAAAAAGAAGTGCCATATTATGGTGAAGGTCCACACATTAACTCTGAATTCTTAAATGGCCTAAACGTAGAAGATGCAATTCAAAAAATGAATACTTGGTTAGAAGAGAATGATTTCGGTGAACGTCAAATTAATTACCGCTTACGTGATTGGGTATTCTCTCGTCAACGTTATTGGGGAGAGCCGATTCCAGTGATCCATTGGGAAGATGGGACAACAACAGCTGTTCCAGAAGACCAACTGCCAGTTACTTTACCAGTAACGGACAAAATTCAACCAAGTGGAACTGGAGAATCACCATTAGCAAACATTGAAGAGTGGGTAAACGTCACAGATCCAGAAACAGGAATGAAAGGACGTCGTGAAACAAATACAATGCCACAATGGGCAGGTAGTTCATGGTACTTCCTACGCTTTATGGATCCTCACAATGAAGACGCATTGGTTTCTCAAGAAGCCTTAGAAAAATGGGGCAATGTTGACTTATATATTGGTGGAGCTGAGCATGCGGTACTTCATTTACTATACGCTCGCTTCTGGCATAAATTCCTTTATGATATTGGTGTCGTTCCAACTAAGGAACCATTCCAAAAATTATTTAACCAAGGAATGATCCTAGGTGAGAATAATGAAAAAATGTCTAAATCAAAAGGTAACGTTGTTAACCCAGATGATGTAGTGAATGAATATGGTGCAGATACGTTACGTGTTTACGAAATGTTTATGGGACCATTAGATGCGTCAATCGCATGGAGTGAGAATGGATTAGAAGGTAGCCGTCGATTCTTAGATCGTGTATGGCGTTTACTAATCAATGAAGATACTCTCGCATTGGCAGATAGTGTCAAAGAGTCAGATAGTAAAGAGTTAGAAAAAGTTTATCACCAAACAGTTAAAAAGGTGACGGAAGATTATGAGCAATTACACTTCAATACTGCTATCTCACAAATGATGATATTTTTAAATGAAGCAAAAGATGTAGATGTTTTACCAATTCAATTTGTTGAAGGCTTTGTGAAATTACTTGCCCCAATCGCTCCTCACTTAGCAGAAGAGATTTGGGAAAAATTAGGTCACACTGAAAGTATTTCAGAAGAAGCATGGCCAACGTTTGTTGAAGAATTAACTGTGGATGACCAAGTAGAAATTGTTATCCAAGTGATGGGTAAATTAGTTACAAGATTAGATATTGATGTTGATCTAGATAAAGAAGTAGTTGAAGAATTAGCTTTAAGTCAAGAGTCTGTACAAGAAGCCGTAAAAGGGAAAACAATCCGTAAAGTAATTGTTGTACCGAATCGTTTGGTGAACATAGTAGCAAACTAGTTTAAAGGAGGAAGTGCTTTGAGTAAACAGCACAATGATCAAGATAACTCGAATGATTTATCTAATCAACAACCTTATAATAGAGACGAATTTCAGACAATAGAGTTTACTGAAGAAGAAAAAAATATCCTTCGCCGGCCGAATCGTCAGCCAATAGATGGGGATTATTTTGCTCAGTCTGAGATGTCTAAGGAAGAATTAGAGAATCTGGATCGACCCGAAAGAGATGAAAACTTAGATGAAGCAAGGGCATCCGAAGTTGAAACATCATCTAGCACACCGACTGTGAATGAATTTCGATATAAGTCCTTGCGCGAACGAAATAGAGAAAAAGAAATGCTGAAAAAGCAAAAGGAACAAGAAGAAAAGCAAAAGCCAAAAGAGCGAAAGAAAATCTTTGGTGATGTTTTTAAACCAACGTATGAAGAACGTTATGATTTAACAGAATTGGAAGATATTACAGATTACAATCAATTCCAAGAAAGTGAGAAAAGGTTATCAGACGAGAAAGAAAAGAAAGATTCTGTATTTAAAAATCTTTTCTCTCGTCAGAAAGAAGACCGTTCAGACGTTAAAGTTATGGATAGATCGGATTCAATTGAAACTGAGAATTTGGAAGTTGAAGAACCAGAAAAAAGCAATACAGGACTTTTCAGTTCAGTGAAAAATATATTATCTTCATCCGATGAATCAAATAAATCGGACGAAGAACTGGAAGAAGCAGAACAAGATGCGAAAGATAATCTGGAATTCGAGGAGTCAGTGAATCAAACCGATTGGTTAAATCAAGATGATTATACTGAGGAATTAGCTACAGAAGAGGAACTAACACCTGATTACGACGACTTAGATGAGAAAGAATCAATTGATACTGAATTAGTTGATGACGAAGATCAAGAAGTTTATCCGGCAGAAAGTGGTATTGAAGCTAGCTATCAACCAGAAGATGATGAATCTGAAGAAGACTTAGAGAATCTCGGTGAAGATGATGCGATAAGTATCACTGAATTGGGTGAGGACGAGTCTCAATTAGAAACAAATTCTGAATTTGAAGATGAAACCACTGATTCGAACTTTGATGAAGAAGAGGAAGTAAACAGTGAATCTGACTCTGAACCTGATATCGATGAACAATTCAAAGATAAAGACCTCACTGACGAAGAATTAGATCAATTAAGTGAAAAGATTAGCCAAGATACAGACATTATTGAAAATCCCATTCTCACGGATCAAGTATTAAATGAGTATTACTCTCAAAATGATACGGTCATTGAGGAACGACTCGAAGAGGAATCGGATGAAGAAGACGAGAAGTCAGGGATTACAAGTGGTGCTTCTTGGTTAACCATTGGTAATGTTCTCTCTCGTGTCATTGGAGCGCTATATGTTATTCCATGGGCAACATGGTTAGGAGCAGAATATACGCAAGCCAACGTACTTTATAGTGCGGGTTACAAGCCGTATTCATTAATGCTTGCGATAGCGACGGCTGGTTTCCCAAGTTCAATTGCGAAGCAAATGGCTTATTATCATTCTTTAAAAGAGTATAAAACAGCCGATAAGCTCTTCAAAAACAGTATTATTATTATGTTGTTAACTGGAGTGCTATCAGGCGGATTGTTATTTTTAATCGCGCCAATATTAGCAGAAAATACTTCAACAACCAATGTTGAAGGAGCAACGATGGTTATTCGTTCACTATCACCGGCACTATTAATACTGCCAGCTATGAGCTTACTCCGTGGTTATTTCCAAGGATTTAATGACATGAAACCAACCGCAATTTCTCAGATTATTGAACAATTTGCCCGTGTTGGTTACTTATTAGCAGCTACCTATGCGATTATGATGATTTATAGCGGTGAAGTAACACAAGCTGTAGTTCACTCAACATTTGCTGCCTTCATTGGAGCTTTAGGCGCACTGCTATATCTAATATTTGAATATATTAGACGCTTACCAGTGGCTAAACGTTTAATTGCTAAATCAGCAAACAATGTGAACTTAGACTTTAAAGAAAGTATCAAAATTATGGTTGTCGATAGTATTCCATTTATCTTATTAGGATCAGGAATTATTATCGCTCAGTTAATTGATACATATACTTTCGGACAAATACTAGAATCAACGTCAGCCTTATTATTCACTGAGATTGAAGAACTCTATGGGGTTCTAAGTTTAGATGTGGATAAACTTGTGATGATTATTATTTCATTAGCAGTTGCCTTAGCTTCTTCATTAGTACCCGTTATTTCGAAGAAATTTGCACAGAGAAACATTGCAGGTACGAGTGAATTAGTTGAACATATTACGGTATTATTCAGTATCGTTATGATTCCAGCAGCATTAGGAATGGCATCCATTGCTAATAATATCTATTATTTATTCTATCCAAATGGATCAGAAGCAGGACCTGGGCTTTTAATTACAGCCTCAATTTCTAGTATCGTACTAGGGGCTTACACGGTGTTCTCAACAATCTTACAATCGATGAATTACCGTCGCTTAGCTGTACGTTTCCTATTAATTGGACTTGTAGTTAAAGCATTATTACAATTCTCATTTGTTGCTTTATTTGAAGCACATGGTGCCTTAGTTTCAACAGCTATTGGTTTCTTAGTTTCAACAGTATTGATGTGGATCAAGTTGAGTCGTGAATTAGACTTTAATTACCGTAGATTGAATAGCAGTATTATTAAGATACTCATTGCTTCAGCATTAATGACAGTTTCAGCCGCAATGTGGAATCAATCATTAAACCTTCTGTTCGGTCCTGTTGGACGTGGATTAACTTTCCTTAAAATCGTCATTGTCATCATTATGGCAGTACTCGTTTACGGAAGTATTCTAGGTATTACGAACATGTTATCAGTCTTAATTGGTAATCGATTTAAAGATATTCAAGATAAAATGAGGTTAATGTAATGCGGTTAGACAAATTATTAAGTCATGCAGGATATGGCTCACGAAAAGATGTTAAAAAAATTATTGTGAGTGGTTCAATTACTGTGAATGATAAAGTAATCAAAAAAGTGGGACACAATGTGGATCCTGAAACAGATATAATTCAATACATGAACGAGCCTGTTTTATATCAAGAATATTACTACGTCATGTTAAATAAACCAGATGGGATTATTAGTGCGACAGAAGATAGAGAATATGAAACGGTGATTGATTGGGTTGAATTAGACTTTGGTCATGCGCAACTCTTTCCAGTAGGAAGATTAGATATAGATACAACTGGTCTACTTCTTTTGACCAATAACGGACAATTAGCACATCAATTACTTTCACCCAAGAAGAAAGTGAAGAAGCGTTATGAAGCTTTAATTGAAGGAGTTGTGACGGAAGAGGATATTCAAAAGTTTGAAAAAGGACTTGATTTGGGTGATTTTATTACTCAATCAGCGAATTTAGAAATACTGGAAGTGCATGCTGAAATTTCTCAAACATTAATACATGTGGAGATTACTGAAGGTAAATTCCATCAAGTAAAACGAATGTTTGAAGCAGTTGGCAAGGAAGTTATCCAATTGCACCGTATTTCAATGGGACCTCTAAAGATTGATCCAGAGTTAGCTCTTGGTGATTACCGAGAATTAACAGAAGCTGAGATGAATCTATTAGTTCCATACGGCTTAGAATAGTTATTTAAAGGTTAATGAATAAGGAATTGTATGTTTAAACACAATTCTGACATCCATTAACCTTTTTATTATGGAATGAATAAAATGTTCATTGTGAATAAGTTATTTAACTTTTTGCAACAAGAGATTAGTGATAGAATAGTAATAATGAAATTAGTGAAGGAGCATTATTAATAATGAAAAATATAAATTGGTTACAAGAAGTAGAATCACGTCAAGACGTCTTACTCAAAGACCTATTTCGAATTCTGGAAGTAGAATCAGTAAGAGAAGATGACTTAGCAACAGAAGAAGCACCTGTGGGACCTGGTCCAAAACGTGCTTTAGAAGAGTTTCTTGCGATGGCAAAGGAAGACGGCTTTGAAACTGAACAATTTGGACCATGGGCTGGTCACGTGAAAGTGGGCGAAGGAGACGAGCTCTTAGGTGTTCTAGGACACGTTGATGTTGTGCCTGTAGGTACTGGTTGGGATACGGATCCATTTAAACCAGAAATTATTAATAATCGTATTTACGCTCGTGGTTCAAGTGATGATAAAGGACCAACTGTGGCAGCTTACTTTGCAGTAAAATTATTACGTGAACTTGGTGTCAAATCCAATAAACGCATTCACTTAATTGTTGGAACAGATGAAGAAAGTGGATGGCAATGTATGGATTATTACTTCCAACATGCACCAATGCCAGATTTAGGCTTTTCACCAGATGCGACTTTCCCAATTATTAATGGTGAAAAAGGAAATGTATCAGCCATCTTCGATCTAAAATTAGGTGAAACACTCGAAGCAGCCAACCATTTAGTTAAATTAACTGCTGGGTTACGTGCAAATATGGTACCACAAGATGCTACAGCAATTATTCAAACAAATGATGCAGCTGACATAGCTAAAGCGTTCCAAGAGTTTATTGCTGCGTATGATGCTTTATCTGGAGACAGCAGTGTTGAAGGAGATCAATTAACATTAAACTTAGTAGGTAAAGCAGCCCACGGTTCAACACCAGAAAAAGGTGTAAATGCCGGAACTCATTTAGCGAAGTTCTTAGAAAACTATGCTTTTGATTCAAAAGGTGCTCAAGATACTATTCAATTATTAGCGCGTGAATTATTTGAAGGTTTCGATGGAAGTAACATCGGTGTGAATTACACGCATGAAGTCATGGGCGATGTGTCAATGAATGTTGGTATCATTGATTTTGATGAAGCACAAGGTGCTACCATTGATGCGAACTTCCGTTATCCAAAAGGAACAAACCCAGAAACGATTCAAGAACAAATTAATACG
Source organism: Ruoffia sp. FAM 26255 (assembly GCF_045528525.1). NCBI lineage: Bacteria > Bacillati > Bacillota > Bacilli > Lactobacillales > Aerococcaceae > Ruoffia > Ruoffia sp. FAM 26255. The sequence continues at coordinate 17,761 of NZ_JBGQQX010000027.1, forward strand.
CATCTATTAGCCTATGATGCGACGGTGACAATGTCAGATTCGAAAGAACCTCATTATGTCCCAGGTGATGATCCATTAGTGAAAACATTACTAGATGTTTATGAGAGACAAACTGGTGAAAAAGGCGTTGAACAAACGATTGGTGGGGGAACTTACGCTCGCTTAATGCCTAGAGGAGTTGCTTACGGTGCTTTATTCCCAGATTCAATAGATACAATGCATCAAGCAAACGAATTTATTGCTTTAGAAGACTTATTCAGAGCGACTGCCATTTACGCTGAAGCAATATACGAGTTAACACGTTAATATGTCAGAGAAAGAAATTATCCGCTCGAAGCAAAACGCACAAGTTAAAGCTTGGAAAAAATTATTGACGAGCAAAGGGCGTAAGAAAAGTCAAAGTTTCTTGATAGAAGGTACCCATTTAGCTTTAGAAGCAATTGAATGGAAGGTTCCAGTAAAGCAGTGGATTATGACAGAAGACTATTATCAACAGAATAGTCAGGCATTAAACCTCTCAGAAGACACACCCATCACAGTCATTGATGGTGATATCGCAAAAGAGCTATCCGCTACTCAAACACCACAAGGCGTTTTTGCTGAAGTCGAAGCGACAGAAAAGCAATCTGAATTGGTCACGGGGACACGATATTTATTAGTAGATAAAGTGCAAGATCCTGGTAATTTAGGAACAATGATTCGTACTGCAGATGCGGCAGGTTATGATGCGATAATTATTGGTGAAGGATCTGTAGATACCTATAATGAGAAAGTCATCCGATCAACTCAAGGGTCTCTATGGCACTTACCTGTCATTGAAATGCCTTTACCTAAAGCGATTGAAGACTTAAAAGCTATGGGAGTACAAGTATTAACTACAGCCTTAAATAAAGGGGCTATCTCCTATAAAGAGACAGACCAAACAATGCCTGTAGCCATTGTAGTAGGTAATGAAGGGCAAGGTGTGAGTGAAGAAATTCAAGCGATAAGTGACCAATTAATCTTCATTCCAATGCCAGGTAACGCCGAATCATTAAATGTAGGTGTAGCAACTGGAATTTTATTATTCCATTATGTTAAAATGTAATTATTACAGTTATGTTTCATGAACTTTATGTAATATTAATATTATCTTCATACTTTATTTGAATTATTGTTGTATAATAAATTTAATCACAATATTTGGAGGAATATATTTGACTTTAAAATGGCAAAAAGATCCGGAATATTTAGCTCTCGTTGAGGATTTATTAGATAACGAGATGGTTCAAAAATTAGAAATGTACAAGCATCACCATGTAACTAACCGCTTATTACACTCATTATCGGTATCTTACCGTAGTTACCGTTGGGCTAAACGACTAAAATTGAATACAAAAGCTATTGCAAGAGCTGGACTATTGCATGATTTATTTTTCTACGACTGCGAAACAAAGCATGAAGTAGGAGGAAAAGGTCATAATTTCGAACATCCACGTATTGCATTAGAGAACGCAAAAAAACTTACAGAATTATCTGAGTTAGAATGCGACATTATATTGAAGCATATGGCTGGAGCAACACGCGACGTGCCTAAATATGCTGAAAGTTGGATTGTTACTTTAATGGATAAACACAGTTGTGTTGCAGAATTAACGACAGGAGCATTTAGCTTCATTTATCGTCATACTGTAAAAGCCATGGACGTAGCATACAATCCAAATCAAATAAATTAATCAGTTTGACTTTAATATAAAGTCTTACTATAATAAGATAATGGATGATTAAACACATAGAAGAAACTAGTAAGAACCGCCATTGACAGGGATATTTAGCATCGACTGAAACTAAATAACATAAGTCGGTCTCTTACGTTCAATTTCGGAGTGGATCTGTAAAGAATTCTTGTTAGAATTTGAAAAAGATACCTAAAGCCTAGGTTACCGGCGTAAGAGCTTAGTTAAATATTATTTAACTAAGAATTAGGGTGGTACCACGGTAGCGCGTCCCTTTTTAGGGGCGTGCTTTTTTTATGTATTCATTTAAAAAAAGGAGAAAAACATGACATCAACTATTGAACAATTAAAGTCATCGATTGAAGCTTTAGCGCAAGATGCTGCTAAAGAAATTCAAGCGAGTGACTCAACAAATGAACTTCAATCAATTCGAGTAAAATTTACTGGTAAAAAAGGTGAATTAACTCAATATACGAAAGAAATGCGTCATTTATCTAACGAAGAAAAGCCAGAATTAGGTAAAGCGATTCAAAATTTCCATACAATCTTCAATGAAGCCTTTGAGAAACAAACGGAATTCATTAAAGCGAAAGAGTTAGAACAACAATTAGCGAATGAAACCATTGATGTGACATTACCAGGTTACGCTCAACCATACGGCACACGTCATATCTTAACTCAAACATTAGAAGAAATTGAAGATTTCTTTTTAGGGATGGGTTATCAAGTTGTCGAAGGTCCAGAAGTGGAATTAGACTCTTATAACTTTGAGCGTATGAACTTACCTAAGAACCATCCAGCACGTGATATGCAAGATACTTTCTATGTAGATGATGAAGTCCTATTACGTACACATACGTCACCGGTACAAGCACGTACGATGGAAGTCCATAATTTTGAAGAAGATGGACCATTAAAAATGATCAGTCCAGGTAAAGTATTCCGTCGCGATAGTGACGATGCAACGCATTCACACCAATTCCAACAAGTGGAAGGCTTAGTGATTGCTGAAGATATCACTTTGGCTGATTTAAAAGGGACATTATTACTATTAGTTCAAAGATTATTTGGTGAAGAACGTGAAATTCGTCTTCGTCCAAGCTTCTTCCCCTTTACAGAACCCTCAGTAGAGGTTGATGTGAGTTGCTTTAAGTGTGGTGGAGAAGGTTGTTCGGTATGTAAACAAACAGGCTGGATTGAAATTTTAGGTGCTGGGATTGTTCACCCGCGCGTTCTAGAAATGTCTGGTATTGATGTTGAGAAATATAGTGGCTTTGCGTTCGGTTTAGGAATTGAACGTGTCGCAATGCTTAAATATAACATCGACGATATTCGTCATTTCTATCAAAATGATTTAAGATTCTTAAAACAATTTAAAGGAGGTCAAAACTAATATGTTAATTTCACTCGAATGGTTAAGTGACTTCCTAGACCTAACAGATATTTCAGGCTTAGAATTAGCTGAACGTATGTCAAGAACAGGGATTGAAGTTGAGTCCGTTGAAAATATTGGTAAAGATTTAAATAATATTGTTGTCGGTGAAGTCGTAGAACTTGCGCCACATCAAGATAGTGATCACTTAAATGTGACACAAGTCAATGTAGGAAGTAGCGATTTAAGTCAAATCGTCTGTGGAGCTCCAAACATTAAACAAGGTCAAAAAGTGATTGTTGCCTTACCAGGTGCAGTCTTACCTGGCGGAATGGAAATATTAGAAAGTACATTACGGGGCGTAGATTCAAAAGGTATGATTTGTTCCTTACAAGAGCTCGGCTTTAGTGACAGTGTGGTTGCTAAAGAGTATGCCAAAGGGATCTTTGTCTTACCTGAAGATGCACCAGTAGGCGAAGACATTGTGTCATATATGAAATTAGATGACGATGTCATTGAATTAGATATTACACCTAACCGTGCTGATGCATTAAGTATGTATGGAACAGCTTACGAAGTGGGAGCGATTTACGATCAAAAACCTCAATTTAATTTAATTGAAGCACACGATTTTGTTCAAGATTCAAAATTAGGGCAAGTTCAAATTGACGTTGAAAGTCCAGAATTATCAAAAGCTTACCAAATTCGTTTAATTGAGAACGTTGAAGTAAAAGCGAGTCCACTATGGGTTCAACTTCGTTTAATGAAAGCTGGAATTCGTCCGGTGAATAATATCGTTGATACAACGAATTATTTCTTATTATTATACGGACAACCGATGCATGCGTTTGATTTTGATCAATTAGATTCAAAAACAATTAAAGTAAAATCAGCAGCTGATGGAGATACATTAACAACTCTTGACGGTGTTGAAAGAACATTAGAACCAACAGATACAGTTATTGCTTCTGGGGACCAACCTATTGCTCTGGCTGGTGTTATGGGTGGTTTAGATACGGAAGTTACGAACAAAACTAAGAATGTCTTATTAGAGACAGCCGTATTTGATTCACAACGTGTTCGTTCAACATCGAAGAAATTTGCTTTACGTTCTGAATCAAGTGCTCGCTTTGAAAAAGGAATCAACGTAAGTAAATTAAATGAGTCAGGCGAACAAGCAGCTTTATTAATGGCTCAATTATCAGGTGGTCAAATCGCTGATGGTGTCAAAGAGTTTAATCAACTTAACACAGACAACGTTCAAATTAGCGTTCATAATAATTCTCCAGAGAAGAAATTAGGTATTTCTTTAACGAAAGACGACATCATTAAAATTATTGATCGTTTAGGCTTTGAAGTTGAGTTTAATGAAGAAGCGTTTATCGTTGATGTTCCAGCAAGACGTTGGGATATTTCAATTGAAGCGGATATCTTGGAAGAAATTGCTCGTATCTATGGTTATGATAATATTCCAACAACATTACCGACAACACCGAGTCAACCAGGGCGTTTAACTCAAAAACAACAATTAATTCGTAAAACACGTACCGTAGCTGAAGGCTTAGGCTTAAACCAAGCCATTACGTATGTCTTAACATCTAAAGAACATGCAAGTTTATTAAAATCAGACGCGCATTCTTTAGTAGAGTTAGAATTGCCAATGAGTGAAGAACGTACGGTTCTAAGACAAAGCATGTTCCCAGCTTTAATGGAAATTGCACAATATAACCAAGCACGTCAAAATAAAGATTTAGCTTTCTATGAAGCAGGACGTGTCTTCTTTGGACAAGGTACACATGTTCAACCTAAAGAAGAAGAACGCTTAGCGATTCTACTTTCTGGTGAATATAAAGGATCTCAATGGTATGAAAGTAAAAAGAATTATGACTTCTACGTACTAAAAGGTATGTTAGAAACATACTTTGAAAGCTTACGAGTTGCTTCAGAAATTGAATTTAAACCGACATCAGAGATTGATGTGATGCATCCAGGTCGAACAGCGATCGTTTCATTAGCGGGTGAAGATATTGGATTTATGGGACAAATTCATCCATTAGTGGCGGAAGAATTTGACTTAAATCAAGCAACATTCTTCGCTGAGATTGAATTAGATAAATTAGTTGCTTATCCAACAGCTGATTTAGTTCAAACTCCAATTGCTAAATACCCATCAACGTCACGTGACTTAGCTTTATTAGTTGATGATACGTTACTGCATCATGAATTAAATTCAACGATCGCAGAAAATGGAGGGCAGTACTTAGTTTCAATTGAGCTATTTGACCGTTATGTTGGAGAGAACATTCCAGAAGGTAAGCAATCATTGGCTTATCATATGACTTTCCAAAATCCAAATGAAACATTAAAAGACGAAGATATCGAAAAAGTAATGACTAACATTACGGATGCTTTGAAAGAAATAGAAGGCCTAGAAATTAGATAATGATATAAAAACAGCATTTATTTTTATAAGTGCTGTTTTTGTAATATTCTTTCACTTTTTATGTATATTCTCCAAAAAAATATGTCATAATCTTCATAAAATGCTTAATCGCATATAAAAGATTTATGCAAAATATTATACAATAATAGGTGTATATACTAATAAATATAGACGGTTATAAAAATATTGAAATTAATTAAAAGCAACATTCCGCATTGTGTCAATAAAGTTACGAATATGAATAGTTTATTGAAAATATATTAAAGCGCTTATATCAATATGTTATAAGGACTTTATGTTGAGGTATATCATTTGTAAAAAATAAAAATAATGATTATGATGGGTACAACATAAATATTTTATTTCTTTTTATTTATGATTATAAGGAGGATTAATTATGAAAAAACAATTGAAAAAATTAATTTTAGGAACATTAAGTGCAGGTTTAGTTTTATCATTAGCACCCGCAACTATTTTTGCAAGTGAGACTACTGAGACAAGCGAAGAAACTGAAGAGGTAGCATCAGAAGAGACAGAAGAATCTACTGAAGAAACTGAATCAACTGAGGAAACTTCAGAAGAGTCTACAGAAGATACTGAAGCAACAGAAGGTGAAGAAGATTTAACACCAAGTGCAGACAATCCTTACACAGAAACTGAAATTACAGAATTAATCAGGCCTACTGAAGAATGGGATCCAAACTTAGTATTAGAAAGAGCAGACTTAGAAGCAGGTTATCAAGAAGTATTAGATACAGCGAAAGAACGCTCAACGAATGGTGAAGTGAATTTAACGTTTGATGAAGTAGTAGAAATTATGGGTGACGATCCAACATCTGTATCTGAATCAGATAATGGAGAAATCTTTAGATATGTTTCAATTGAAGACGACATCGTACAAGTTGTTCGTTTCCAAACATATATTAACTCTGAAGATAATGGACCAGAATTAACAAACATTGAATACCAATACAAGACAGCTAAAATGTTTGAACGCTTAGAAACTACCATTGAAGATTTACAAACTTTATTCAATGAAGGTGACTTAGCAGCATTTACTGATATGTTTGGCCAACCAGAAGTAGTAACAACATCACTATTCCCTGAACGCTATACTGAAGCATTATTATGGTCAGTTGTTGGGAATGAAGACGTTGAAGTTGGAGAAATTGCAGCAGTTGAAGTTCAAACTGAAAATGATGAGTTAACAAACTTAGCATACTATGAACAAGAAGAAGAAGCTTCTACTGAATCAGATGATTCAGCAACAGAAGACGATTCAGCAGCTGAAACTTCAGAAGAAGAATCAACTGAAGAAGAGACAACTGAAGAAGAAAGTGCAGAATAATAAAATTGTATCAAACTAACTCCAATTAGCTTGTAACAAATTAATACGAGGAGGTGAGAACCATGGAACAGGTATTAGAATTGCAAAAACTGGATTTAGATAATAATGTTTCACCCATGAGCAGTAGTAATAGTAATAATTGTGGAGATATAATTATCATTACTGATTAATGATGACAATCAAAAGATAAAAAGTTCTCCTACAAAAAATATAGGAGAACTTTTTATCTATTATTAACTGTTTCAATAAATCAAGGAGCTATAAGAACGAATAAAAATTGAAAGCAGGAAATTATATGTCTAGAACTAAAAGCATTTACAATGAGATTTTAGCAAGCAAATATAATAATATAGATATACTATCTAAATCTGTAGATAAAATACTAGATGATCAATGGAATTTCTATGAGAAAGATATTTTTATTAATTGTAATTTTTCAGTCAATGAAATACCTGATCAAGGGTGGAAAATCCATGTATCTTGTACTTTAAAAAATGCATTGGATATATTGAATATTGTTACAGAAACATTAAAAAAGGAAAAAGTGAATTTTAAATATGTAAAAAATACTGAACTATTAAATATAATGTATAAAAAGAATTTCTCAAGAGTGGGTGCTGGGAAGTTTATTACTATTTACCCGAATAATGAAGAACAATTTATAGAGTTACTTGAAATACTTTATTTTAAATTAAAAGATTTTGAAGGGCCATATGTATTAAGTGATAGGAGATATAAAGATTGTGCCGTTTTATATTATAGGTATGGAGGCTTTAAAGAAATAATCAGATATGATGATGAAGGAAAAAAAGAATACTTAATATTAGATAGCGACAATGAATATATTATAGATAACAGATTGGCATATTATTCTCCTCCAAAAGGTCAGGATGAAATCATATCTTATAAGGCTAGCAATGAACAAGAAAGCCCTAATGATTATGTTTTTAAAAAAGCTCTAAAATTTTCAAGTTTGGGTGGGGTGTATTTAGCTGAGGATATTAATGGAGAAAATGTGATTATAAAAGAAGCGCGCCCCTATATTAACTATTTTCCAAATGGCATTATGGGGACTGATCGACTAAAATCAGAATATAATCTGTTGAGTTTTTTCTCTAAGCATACTAATGTTCCTAAAGCTCTTGATTTTTATAAACAGTGGGAGCATTATTTTTTAGTTGAAGAATTTATTGATGGTAAAACACTCTACAATTTTTACATGGATGAAACACCAATTCTAGATGTTGACTTTAATGGAAAAAAATGGAATGAATATTTAATAAAAATTTGTGATATATTTATACAGATAACAGACATATTAGAATGTATCCATGATTATGGATACATATATGGAGACTTATCTCCAAACAATGTAATGATTACTGAAGACCATAAAGTTTATTTGATTGATCTTGAGAGTAGTATAAATATAAATGAAATTAATTTAGCATCACAAACGTTTGAATATACAGAAGAAATTACTAGTAATAATTTCTTCCAGTCAGATATCTATTCCATTGGACTTCTTTTATTAAGTTGTCTGATTAACCGAAACCGCTTGTACTTATTAGATGAAAGCAAAATAGAGGATGTTATACAGCAACTCTTTTCAAATTATACTTTTCCTATTGAATTGAAAGAATTAATTTATAGTTTAATTGATGCGGACCATGCTAATCGACCATCGACTAAAGAGATAAAAGAAAACCTATCTGAAATAAAGGAAATTCTTAATGAGTTGGAAATAAATGTAATTGAAAACAATACCTCTTTAAAGAAAAAAATTGATGAAGTAAAATACTCAGTAAAACCTTTATTAAATGGGATAAATAGTTATAGAGAAAAATCATTGTCAGATGTATATTCTACTTCAGATATTATTGATAACCTTTACAATTTTAGTAATGGTCTTTTAGGTATTGCTTACACAAAATTTAAAATGAATGAAGTAAGTAGTAACGATATGCAAGATATTGAAACTGTCATTAGTGAGAGTAAGTATTGCCCTGAAGGTTTATACACCGGAAGAAGTGGCATTGCTTGGAAGCTATCAGAAATGGGCTTTTTAAAAGATGCAGAAAAAATTTTCCCTTCTACAGTAACTGAAAGTTCAAATTTATCTTTATACTCTGGTTTAGCAGGAATTGGATTAGCTAATATATATTTTTATAATAAAACCGGAAAAAGACATTATAAGAAAAATTCAATTAAAATCGCTGATTATATTATAAGAAATATAGATTTATGTTCTGATATAGGCTTTAAAAAAGGAAGAACAGGAATTTCATTATTTCTTTTAGAGATATATAAGGTCACAAACTATGAAAAGTATTTATATATGGGTGAGTTTTTTCTAGAGTATGATATGGAGTATATATACCATCATAAGTCTGGTGCGTTACTTCTCTCTACTGAAGCTGATAGTAATGATTTTTTGTCGCCATATTTTATTGATGGAAGCGCGGGTATCTTAACAGTTCTTGCGAGATATTATAAAGTTACAGGAAAAGAAGACTATAAGGAACAGTGTAGAAGAATTGCAGATACTTTATTGATAAAACATCATACCTCTCCTTCTCTATTCAGAGGTTTAGCAGGGATTGCTAATGCATTATATGACTGCTACTTATTTTTAAATGAGGCTAGTTATTATGAAGAATCGGTAAATCTTTTACGGGAATGTTTACGTTATGCTGTGAAAAATAATAATAAGTGGGAATTACCCAATCGAACTTTAAATTATCTTTGTTTTGATATAGCAGAAGGATCTGCTGGAGTGTTATTAATTATTGATCGAATTATAAATAATAGAAAAATAAATCCTTTATTTTTTATAGACAATACCGAGGAGCGGATAGTACTGTGAAAATTTTTAGAAAACACCCTATTTATTTAATAATTATTTTGAATTTAACGGTTTGTTCTTCTGCTTCAAGTGTTTATGCAGGTTATTCTCTTGGGTTACTATATGAGAGCTTAGAACAAACTTCGTTTCAACTGTTGTTTCGAAATAGTTTCTTCATTATTTCTATTTGGATATTGTCAATTGCTATTAATTATATACTAGATTGTATGATTGCATACACTCTAAAAGTTATTAATGTTGATATAAGGAAGACTTACACCCATGATATTTCAAATTTAAAGTACAGAGATTATACTAGAAATAATACAGGGTATTATATATCTAGGCTGACTAATGACATTGAACGTTTTGATGAGAGTGCTTTACTAAGCATTTTTTCATTAATGGGGAATATGCTAAAAATGCTATTTTCGTTCATAGCAATAACATCGATGCATTCATACTTAGCCTATTTTACAATAGCATCAACCTTTATAATGCTTATAATTCCGAATATAACAAAACCAATAATTGGAAAATATTCAAATAATGTGTCAAACCGACAAGAAGCTTTTGTAGGAATTTTAAATGAAACATTCTCCAATTATATCGTTTTTAAAACCAATAATTTAATGAAAAAATTTAGAGATAGAATAAACAATGAATCTAATAATTTAGAGCAAGATAAGTTGAAATTTCAGTTTATAAAAGACTTAATTATGAGAATAAATTCGGCAATTAATATTCTATTTCAAATTGGAACTTTGATGTTTACAGTCTATTTAGTCATAAATAATGCCGTTTATCCAGGAGCAATTCTATCAATAGCTAATTTAGTAGGAGTTTTCTTTAGCTCTTCTTTAGGAGTTTTTAATGATATTGTGACGTACAATTCTTCTAAACCAATAACAAATAAATTATCTGAATTTGATTGGCTAAATGAACAAGATTATAACACAGCCTCAGTAGCCTTGACCGATCAAATACAAAGTATTAAATCTGGAAAATTATCTTTTAATTATGATGAAAACATGAGTATATTTAATGATATTAATTTAACTTTTGAATTTCCTAATAAATATGTAATCATTGGAGAAAGTGGTTCTGGTAAATCTACTTTATTGAAATGTATTGCAGGTCTCTATGAAAGTTATAGTGGAAAAATATTTTATAATAACTTTCCCTTAAAAGAATTAAATTTACCTGATGTATGGAATCAAGTTGTTTATTTAGATCAAACATCAACCCTATTCACGGGAACAATTAAAGAAAACCTTACTTTAGGAGAAGAATACAGTGAGGAAGAGATCATAGAAGTTTTAGAGAGAGTTAACGCTTACAATTTTGTTTATAGTAATGACGAAGGACTCGATTATATGGTCACAGAGGGGGGGAAAAATTTTTCAGGAGGACAAAAGCAACGACTTGCCATAGCGAGAGGACTATTGAGGAAACCTAGAATTTTATTAATTGATGAAGCAACCTCAGCATTAGATGAACGCAATAAAAAACTGATTGAATCAACTATATTACAAGATCCAGAATTAATGGTTATCATGATTTCACATAATATAAATCAGGACACTGAAGCATACATTGATAAGATAATTCAGCTTGATGATATACAATAATAATTTACAAAGGAATAATTATTGTTAGTTTTCTTTTTAGTGCCATCTTTACTAATAAAATGGCCAGCTGTTTATCAAATATTAAATTGTCTGAATAAAAAAAGTAAAATCAAAACCAATTCAATTTATAATGAGGAAAGTTTTGATTTTATTTTTTTAAAGCTTGAGCTAGTTAATCACGGGAACAGGTTGAGATGTGCTTTTTTCATGTCTTCTGCTCCAAAAGAGCTTCATTATTTGGTTAATGCTTTGGAAAGTGCCATAAAGATACATCGAATAGCTAGCTAAAGTACAGCGTGACAATACCTCAATAACATTATTATATTGGGGCTGGGAATTAAGTCGCCCTAAATAATAAAAATGCGATGAACCAATCAGAATTCTGATTGGTTCATCGCATTTTATATTTTTGATTGAAGAACTCCGAGAAGCTTCTGCTTGTCTTCTTGCTTCGATTGCTAATTTTGTTAAATTCATGCTCATAAGCATGATACCTATATCATTATGTACTTCTTGTTTACCTCTCACATGCGCTCTGCGCATACCAAATACACCTTTCATGCGACCAAAAACGGTCTCTATGTTAATCTTTGACTACCGCCAGCGAAATGTACCAGCGTTGCCAAGTTTTGTACCACCCTTTGCCATGAAATGTACCAGTCATTGCCAACCTGTTTACCACTTATTAACTTCTGTATAATTAATGTGCATGCCTACGGCATTTAAGCCTAAAGCATGACATTTATTATATGGAGGTTTTTTTATGTTCCAATATAGGAAAGTATTGGAGATGAGGTCTGATGGTTTTTCTCTTCGAAGTATTCGTGCAGCTACTGGTCACTCAAGACAAAAAATAACGGAAGTCATTCGACTTGCGGAAAAAAAGGAGGTGACACTGCCGTTAACAGATGAGATGACAGATAAATGGCTAGAAGAGTTTTTGTATCCTGAAAAGACGATGGAAGGATCAGGTTACCGACCGATTGACTTTGAATACATTCACAAAGAGTTGGGAAAGAAGAATGTCACTTTAACACTGCTTCATCATGAATATGAAGTGCAGTGTCGAGCAGAAAACGCTATTCCCTATGCCTATCGCAGTTTCATTCGTCATTATAGAAAATATGCAGAAAAACATAAGGCAACGATGCGAATCAAACGAAGGCCAGGAGAAATTTTAGAAGTCGACTGGGCTGGATCTACCGGCACTTTAATTGACCGAGATACTGGTGAGAAGGTGAAAGTCTATGTATTCGTAGCGACATTTCCTAGTAGTCAATTGTCCTACGTTGAAGGTTTTTTATCAATGAACTTAACGTCTTGGATCACAGCCCATAGACATGCTTACGACTATTTTGGGGGTGTGAGTGAAGTTCTAGTCCCTGACAACTTAAAAACAGGGGTTCAGGAAAATACGCGAAAGCAATTAGTACTAAACTCTACTTATAAAGATATGGCGAATCATTACGGCACATTCGTGATGCCAGCTCGAGTAAAATATCCAAAGGATAAAGCTTCAGTAGAAGGGTCTGTACGCACAATCTCGACTTGGATTATCGCTGCCATGAGGCACACTCAATGCTTCACTTTAAAGGAATGGAATGTGAGTATTGCGGACGTTTTTTACCAGTAGTGCGGTTCTTTTTACCACTCTTTGCGGGAAGATTTACCAATGTCTGCGGAATAGTTTACCAGTAATAATTAAATGACCCCATTTCTACTCAACTTTTGAGTAGAAATGGGGTCAACATATTATAAATCTATTGGCTATGTCGTAAAAAGACCATTGGTCTAGTTATCTTGATTTAAACCTAGCTTTTCACGCATCGAAATATCTCCATCTATAAGTACATCATAAGAATTATGTATAATTCGATCAAGGATAGCTTCTGCTAAAGTACCGTCTCCTAGTTTCTCATACCAACCCGGAAAGTCGAACTGGGAACAGTAAATATTCGACTTCTGCGCTTCATAACGAGCGTTGATAATTTCCAGGAGTAATGTGGATTCTTCACTTGTGAGCTCATATAAGAGCCATTCATCTTATGAAAAGTTAAATATTATGTAAAGTAAGGCGCTGAAACTCTAATTTCAACGCCTTTTGAAGTAAGTTTCTTTTCATAATAAAGAGTCTTAATTCTCATATTTTTAACTCTAAATAAA
>NZ_JBGQQX010000028.1:0-29963 GCF_045528525.1 Ruoffia sp. FAM 26255
GATGAGAACACAACACAAACTATCGTTGCATAGAGAGACACTTAAACATAGGAATAAAAAAAGAGCCAAGGTGACTGCGTCACCTGGCTCCTCGGTCCACCAACATCAAAAATTCATGAACCGTTAAATTCTATTAATTATTTGTTCACGCGTAATGCGAAACTTGGCATGAAGTATGAACTTGCTGAGTTGTACTCTAAAGGAGTCCCTGGTTGAGACGCGTGGATATAGTCTCCGTTACCTGTTGCGATTGCAACGTGGTAAGTAGATCCAGGTGTTCCCCAGAAGTATAAATCTCCGGCTTGAGCTTCGCCAACACCAATTTTAGTTCCAGCGTTTTCTTGTGCTCCAGTCCAGCCACCTACGTTAATTCCGTAAGTTTCTTGGAATACGTGTTGTACAAATCCTGAACAGTCAAAGCCTGAAGGTGATTTCCCACCCCATACATATGGTGTTCCTAAGTATTGTGATGCGTTTGATAATAATGCATCAACACTTCCTTGAGCTGCTTGCGCTTCAGCTTCGGCCTCTGCTGCCGCTTGCGCTGCTGCTTCTGCCTCTGCTTGAGCTTGTGCCGCCGCTTCTTCAGCTGCTGCTTGGGCTTCCGCCTCTGCCGCCGCTTGGGCTGCTGCCTCAGCTTCTGCTTGAGCTTGTGCCGCTGCTTCGGCTTCTGCTTGGGCTGCCGCTTCAGCTTCTGCCTGTGCTTGAGCTGCTTCTTCAGCTGCTGCTTGATCATCAACTACAGGTGCTTCTTCTACAGCTTCCCATGCAGGTGTATCTGCAATAACTTCTTCCTCTACTGGTTGCTCTTCAACAACTGGTGTTTCTTCAACTACCGGTACTTCTTCAACTACCGGTACTTCTTCTACAGGAGTTTCTTCAACGATAGGCGCTTCCTCTACAGGAACTTCCACTACAGGAGTTTCTTCAACGATTGGTGCTTCCTCTACAGGAACTTCCACTACAGGAGTTTCTTCTGTAACAGGTGCTTCTTCTACAACTGGTGTTTCTTCAACTACAGGAGTCTCTTCAACTACTGGAGTTTGTTCTACAATTGCTTGAGCTTCTTCTGCTGCTTGAGCTTCCGCCTCAGCTTGTGCTTGGGCTGCTGCTTCGGCTTCAGCGATTGCTTGCGCTTGAGCTGCTGCCGCTTGTTCAGCTGCAATACGTTGAGCTTCTTCGAAAGCTTGACGTTCAGCAACTAATGCTTCACGGTGAGAAGCTGCTAATGAAATATCGTTTGTTAATTGGTTGTAAACTTCTTCAGATGCTGCAGTTTGTGCTGACAACTCTTCTTTTAAAGCTTCAAGTTCAACCATTTTTTCGATTTTTTGATTTTTTGTTGATTCTGTTTCAGATTTTTTGCTTTCAACATCTTCTTTATCTGAAATTTGTACATTTAATAAATCTTTGTTTGCAGATACCATTTTGTTAATAACATCTACACGACCAACAAAATCACTTACTGATTCTGATGATGCTACATAGTTTAAATAGTTAGATGATCCACCACTTACTTGAACAGCACGTGCTTGATCAGCTAATAAGCCTTCACGTTTACCGATAATATCTTCAAGTTGAGTAATTTCTTCTTCCAATTCAGCGATTAACGCATCATCTTCTGCTACTGCTTCAAGGACTGCAGTTGCCTCTGCTTGAATTGTATCAATTTCAGCATATGCTGTAGCTAATTGAGCGTATAAAGCTGTTTGTTGAGCACTTAAACCTTCAATTTGAACGTCTGCTTCATTAATCAGCGCGTCATAGTTTTGAGCTGATGCTAAAACTGGTGCTGCTACCGAACTTAATGCTAATGCAGATGTAAATAAAGTTTTGAATAAGCTCTTAGAAAAAGTTTTCTTCATTGTTTATTGCTCCTTCGTTAATACTAGTTTTGTTATATTCGTCAAATTCATATTATATTCATTAAATCTTCTTTTTTTCGACCTGAGAAGATAATAACACACCTTTGAGTTGAATAGTTGATTTTCTTTGATTCGTATACTGTTTGTAACACTACTGTAAAATTTCAGAGTTTTTGTCATTTAAGTGATTTTTCTTATCCTATAATTTCAGTATACTTTGAGTACTTAGAGTCTTTCTTCAATTTTATTTTTGTAACAGAACGTTGATTAACTAAACTTAAATCCCTATAATAAGATTATCTATTCAATTCTATAAAGGAGACTCATAATGCATATTCTAGAAGATTTAGAGTGGCGTGGAGCCATCAATCAACAAACAGACTCAGAAGGTCTAGAAAAACTAACACATAAAAAAGCGATTGGTCTATATTGCGGAGTTGACCCGACAGGGGATTCAATGCATATCGGTCATTTAATTCCATTCATGATCCTTAAACGATTTCAATTAGCTGGTCACAATCCAGTCGTAGTTATTGGTGGGGCGACAGGTTCAATTGGAGATCCAAGCGGCCGTAGTAGTGAACGTCAATTACAGACCATGGACGTTGTAAAAGAGAACGCCAATAAACTGACACAACAAATGGATAAGTTATTCTTAAAAGGCGATGCTGAAAATAGTGGCTTCCGTGTTGTAAATAATTACGATTGGTTAAGTGAATTATCTTTATTAGATTTCTTACGTGACTACGGAAAACATTTTAACATCAATACAATGCTTGCTAAAGATATCGTAGCTTCTCGTTTAGAAACAGGGATTTCATTCACTGAGTTTACTTACCAAATATTACAATCCATTGATTTCCATTATTTATACAAGAACTTAGATGTTCAATTACAAGTAGGTGGTGCAGACCAATGGGGTAATATTACAGCGGGACTTGATTTCATTCGTCGAATGGAAGGTTCTGAAGCAGAAGCTTATGGATTAACCATTCCATTAATGCTGAAATCAGATGGAACTAAATTTGGTAAATCAGCTGGAAATGCGATTTGGTTAGACCCAGAGAAAACAACACCTTATGAATTCTACCAATTCTGGATTAATCAGCAAGACTCAGATGTTACTAAATTCCTTAAATACTTTACTTTCTTATCTAAAGAAGAGATTGAAGCTTTAGAGAAAGAAATTGAAGTGAATCCACACTTACGTGTAGCTCAACGCCGTTTAGCTGAAGAAGTTACTCGTTTTGTCCACAGTCAAGAAGCACTAGATGAAGCGCAACAAATTACTGAAGCACTTTTTACTGGTGAAGTTGGTCAACTTTCAGCAAAACAAATTGAAGAAGGTTTTAAAAACATGCCACAATCGACAATTGCTAGACAATCTGAGAATTTAGCTATCTGGTTAGTTGACACTGGAATTGTTGATTCAAGAAGACAATCACGTGAATTTATTAATAACAATGCCATCTCTATCAACGGAGAGAAAATTAATGATGTTGATTATGAGATTGGTCCTGACGATGCGATCGATGGTAAATACATCATTGTCCGTCGCGGTAAAAAGAAATATCATTTAGTTATTTTTGAAGATTAATACTTCAGTCCAAAAAGAAGTCACCTACTTTTTAGTAGGTGACTTCTTTTTTATTCGTTCCAATTTTCTGGACTCCAACTTGCACCATCTAATTTTCCTTTATGGTTTTCAATGCGTTTCTCTTGTTCTCTTAATAAATTCATCGCAGCGACTAATAAAGCTTTCGTCGGATAATCTGCTGCTTTCTCAACCCATTCATCATGATAGTTATCATAGTGTGTATTCATCGAGTCAACCTCCTTACCAGCGATCAGTTAAAGTGAATAATTCACTCACTTCATCCGCTTGATCTTCTAGCGTTTGCTTCCACAGATCGAATAGAATTTCATTTTCTGCCGATAGATTGAGTTGCTCAGCTTCAATGGCCTCTAATTTATCTAACAAGTAGCGCTGATAAGTTAAATAACTTAAATGCGTCCCTTCTTCTAAGTAACAAGCGTATTGATACATTAACTCCATCTTCTCAGATTCACTCATATAAGCAAATTGGTGAACCGAAAAAATAGGTAAATAAGTCATATTAAAGTAATTTGCCAATGATTCATACGGAGATAATACTTCTGATAACGTCCGTCTCTCTCGCCCACCTGCTTGATACTGACTCTCCTTCACACCTGCCACAACAACAACACCTAATTCTTTTGTTGCTAATTGTCTAGCCAACTGATCATTTGTTTGTCTATCTTCAATGACCGTATCTAACCACAGTTTCATAATTGCTGGTGCTTGATACCAATAAAGATGGAATTGAAAGATAATTCGGTCATACTCTAATAGACGAGCTTGTTCTGCTTCAGCATTGAATGACCCATTGTGGTCAAATTCACTTTGTAAATCTACGTAGGTCACATCTGTTATATGCTTGCCTGAACTTAATAGAAATTGCTGACTACTCGAAGCCGCAACATCTGGATGAGCTACGTATACAATTGTTTTACTCATTCAATCCTCCTCAGTTATTCTGGTCCAAATAATCGCTTTAAATATGGAGATATCTCCATAGCGTTTTGGAATTCTTGAAGATTTGCTACATCAATATTACTGGCATTAATTTCCTCGACCAGCTCTCTTGCGTAGCTTTGGAAAGCGTCATTTAGTTTAGCCAATAATGTTTGATTGTACACTAATGCATAGGCTTCTTCAGCTTCCTTCAATCCACGTGCAATGACTTCGAAATATCCCTCCGTCACAGGAATAAACTTTAAATTATTTAATGTAGTTACTACAGTTTCATAATTTAAAGTTTGACTTAACGCATCATCAATAAGTAAATTGATTGTTTTTTGAAAGTTATCCTCTGTCTCTTGGAAGCGATAAGGTTCAATCGTTTCAAGTAGGGTGTAATATTCAATGTTTTCCACATAAGGAACATTACTATTGACTTGCCCACCAGTGATTACAGGTTCAATATACATTGCATTCACTTCATTGCGAGCGTAATAACGACGATGTAAATCATTATACGCTTGGATTTGTTTCGGTCCTAGGACTTCTGATTCTTCTAAGTCACTCAAGTGTGTACGGATACTCATTAAATCATCCTCATTCATATCTTCAATAACAAAGCCTGTTTCTTTATCAAAGTAATATTGATCAATTTGTTGAGTGACTCCTTGAGCATAAGCTTCTTGGCGATGGATGTTTTTTACTTGATGCTGAGAATACAAAAAGAAACTTAATTGAATGATTACCGCAACAAGTATTGTACAGGACAATAAAACTAAAATTTTTGCTTGCTTCGTCATGACGGTTCCTTTCAGAGTTTACTTTCTTTTTTATGTGGTAACTTCACAGTGAATACTGAACCCTTACCTAATTCACTGTCGACTTCTATATTACCTTGGTGAGCTTCAATGAGTGATTGAACGACAGATAAACCAATACCCGATTCTCCAAACTCAGTATTTTTCCTTGATTCGTCCACTTTATAGAATCTTTCCCAAATACTTTGTAGATGCGCTGGATCGATTCCGATACCCTGGTCGATAACTTTAATTTCACTATACTCTTCTTGCATCTTCCCTTGTAAAATAATATCACTGTCTTCAGAGAATTGAATGGCATTGGTGACGAGATTTATGAGAATTTGAATAATTCGATCATAATCTGCCCACACAATTAAGCCCTCTTCTGCTTCAACTATAATATTAATATTTTTCTTAGCTGCTTTCCGTGATAATTGTTCTTTAATTTGGTCGAGGAGTTTATTCCCATCATTCTCCTGCTTAGTTAAGACGAATTGATGGCTTCTAATTTTTTCGTAGTCTAAGTTTTCATTGACTAATCGAGTCAGTCTTTGCGTTTCCCGTTGAATCAATTCTAAGCTTCGCCCTCGTTGCTTCTCTGGAATCATATTATGCTGTAAGCCTTCCAGAAGTCCGCTCATCGTTGTCAGTGGTGTCCGCATTTCATGAGCAACATCCATCATGAATTGACGTCTTAAACCTTCTTGTCTCTTTATTTCTTCTTGCGATTCCATTAGTGAATGTGACATCTTTTGGAAATCCCTTGCTAAATCCCCAAACTCATCTTGCCCATCCGTCTCTATCGTTACATCGTAATTTCCTTGACCAATTTGTCTAGTTGCATATTGGAGTCGATGGATTTTGCGCGTTTGCAAGATTGAGTAAACTGTACTAATAATAACCCCCATAATAATCGCTAAAATAAGTGATATAAATATATTCTGTCTGACTGCATCAAGTCTTGCTTGTAGGTCATCTAATGGAGCCGCCAAACTAATAAAGCCTGATGGAAATTCCCCAACATCCTGATGGGGTAGATATACAGTTAGATAAGGCTCAACCTCGCCGTTTTGGTTATAACGGTCCACTGTTCGAAAGCCAAGATATTGACCAGATTGAATTAACTGCAACTCTTCCTGAGATAAATTCGCATCGAAGCGTTGATCATAAGTCGGATAAATTGTTCTTCCATCTGATAAATACACTTGAATAACAATGTTTTCACTTGCTAATAACTGAGATGTTCTCACTAAATCATTTCGTGAAAAGTTATTATTAACGATGTTATACCCGTAATTTAGTAATTGCTGCTCACGTGTTTGCTCAATCTCAGTCGTCATTTCACCTTCAATTCGATAAGCAAAAAGCGCAACCGTTGCAATAATGACTAATAAAAATGCAAACAGTTGTTGCCATAAAACCTTCATTATTCCTCACCAGGTGCTTCGTATTTATAACCGACTCCCCAGACTGTTTGAATTATTTGTGGACCCACTTGTTCAATTTTCTGACGTAATTTCTTAATATGTGCATCAACAGTACGTTCATCTCCAAAGAAAGGATCTTCCCAAAGACTTGTTAATAAGTCTTCACGACTAAATACTCGTTTAGGATGTTCTGTAAATGCAACAAGTAAATCAAACTCTTTCGGTGTGAGATTCTCAATGGGTTTATCTTTATAATAAGCTTCGCGTGTTGATGTATTGATATGGATAATTTCTGTTTCAACATCAAATTCTGAAGCAGTTTCCACTTCTTCCTCTTGTGTCGGTGTTACCTGAGCTCGTCGGTGTAATGCTTTCATACGAGCGAGTAATGTAATCGGGCTGAAAGGCTTTGTTACATAATCATCTGCCCCAATTTCAAGTCCAATCACTTGATCACTTTCTGAATCTCTCGCTGTTAACATAATAATCGGTGTTTCATTAGATATTTTTCGTATATTCCGACAGATTTGCATGCCGTCCATTGTAGGAAGATTCAAGTCTAATATCACGATATCCCATTTCGTAGGATTATTTTTATACGCTTCGTAGCCTTCTGCTCCGTCCTGATGGAAGGCTGCTTCATAGCCTTCATTCTCAAAAAACATCGACATCATTTCGCTCACTGATTCATTATCTTCTATCATTAAAACGTTCATCATTGTTTCCTGCCTCCTTTTGCACAATCCTCGTGCCTTGTAGTCATTATTATACATGAATTAAATGATTTTAAGCAATTTGAATCCATTATCTCTCATCTCCTCATAATATTCACAATTTCGTCACATTTGCATACAAAAAATGCCCAATATAATCTACCTTCGTATTTACCTACGTCACTTTTGGGAGGTTGGAATATACGTAAATAAAAAGGTATCGATTATACTAAGCATCTTTAGAGGTTTATAAATTAGGCTTTGGTACTTTTGAATAATATACTTTACTGGGTTTAATGGTTAAAATTATAGAATAATTTTTTTATTAGTTCATCACAGCACGAATACTTTCTTCATCAATTTGGATATCCGTACTTTGATTTTGCTCAACTTGATTATTGTCGGTTTGCTTTTGTTTTGAGCCATCTGAGTCACGTGATTGCAATAAAGTTAGTTCTTCGACAAGACATTCAATGACGTATCGGTCATTATTCTCGCTGTCTGTGTATTTGCGACTTTGCATCTTACCGGTGATGGCAATTTGATCCCCTTTGGCAGTATAGTTATGCAACAAATCAGCAAGATGGTTCCAAGCGACAAATGGAATAAAATCAGCCCGGCGCTCACCGTTTGCATCTTTTTGATAATGATTGATCGCAATAACATTATTAACAACACGACCATTTTGACCTACTTTATTTCGTCTAACATCTCGTACAATTCTTCCAACATACATTGCTTTATTCAAAAAATCACCCCTTTCTTTTTTGGTCTATATATATATACGTAAAAAAGGGGTGATTCCATTATTTTATTTTCAAATTTACACAAATTTTACATAAAATTTACAATTAACCGATTTCTTCTGCCATTTTTACAATTTTTCTTAAGCGGTGATTCACACCCGATTTTGAAATCGGTCCACCTGGTATTTGCTCTCCAAGTTCTTTTAAGCTCATATCTGGGTTACTTAATCTAAATTCTGCCATAACTTTTAGCTTGTCAGGTAAAGTTGTTAGTCCTTGATAATCATCAATTAAACGAATCGCTTCAAGCTGGCGTTGAGATGCATCAATGGTTTTGTTCATATTCGCATTTTCGCAATTTACTAAACGATTCACTGAATTACGCATGTCACGAACGATGCGAATATCCTCAAAGCGTAACACAGCACTTGATGCGCCAATAATCGCTAAGAAATCGGAAATCTTCTCCGCTTCTTTTAGATAAGTTATAAAGCCATTACGCCGATTGATTGTCTTGGCATTTAAATCAAAATCATTCATCATTTGACAAATATCTTTATTATGTTCATCGTAACTTGAATAAATTTCTAAGTGATAATTATTTGACTCAGGATTATTTACAGAACCTCCAGCTAAGAATGCACCTCGTAAGTATGAACGTTTCTTTTGTTCATTCTCGGTAATATCACTTGTGACTTTTGTATTCAAGCCAATACCTAACATATCCAGAATATTCAAGTCTTCTAGAATTTCTTTCACTCTAATACGACAACGTACTATATATACATTGTTCTTCTTCAGCTTCATCTTGCGTCGAACAATTAATTCACCTTCGACTCCATAATGATCCTTTAAAAGTGTATAAATTCGGCGCGCGATTGCTGCGTTCTCACTTTGAATATTCAAAATGAACTTTTGTTGATATATACTTACAGCACCATTCATTCGAATCAGCGCAGTAAGTTCCGCTTTTGCATGCTCTCGGTGTACTTCTAATAGCGTACATTCTTTTTTTACGTCTGAAGCAAATGTCATCGTGCCTCACCTCTCTATCTTTATTACTATTGTGTCTTTTCTACTTTTCGGGGGGCTAATTTTAAAGAATTTAACAAGTAGCCTAATTCTTCGACAACTTTCTCAGTATCATGATATGCCCCACCATGTTTCATACTTAAAAATTTGCTAGAGATGACGCGACAATCTTCTTTACGTATGCCTTCAAAATCATGTTTAACTTGTAATAAATATTCTTCGTTTGGTTGTGTTCTAATATAATCTTCGGGGACTTCCGTTGTATTCACTAGAACTGTATCAATAAATTTATTATTCAAATGTTGATGGAGAACTTCTACATGATCGGCGTCGGTAAAGTTCTCAGTCTCACCTAATTGAGTCATAATGTTACAGATGTAGACAACTTCAGCATTTGTCTTGACAATGGCTTCACCAATCTCTTTAATCATTAAGTTTGGCAAGATACTTGTGTAAAGACTTCCTGGACCTAAGATAATCATATCTGCATCCATGATAGCATCAACCACACGGGGCGAAGCTTCTAAAGCTTCTTCTCCTTCTGTGGTTGTGACCAATACTTCTTTTATCTTCTTGCGGTGAGAAGCAATACTTGATTCTCCAACCGCAATAGTTCCATCTTCAAATAAAGCATTTAGTACCAGAGGATCTTGAGCTGCTGGTAATATTTGTCCTTGAATATGCATCCACCTTGATAACATGTCGATAGCATCTTGCATTGAACCATGCATTTCTTTTAAAGCGGCAATCAACAAGTTACCGATCGCATGGCCAGCTAAAAAATCATCCGTAGATTCAAAGCGATATTGAAATAAATCAATAAACTCTGGTTCACGTGCCGATAAGGCACTCATACAATTTCGAATATCTCCGGGAGGTACCACATTAATATAGTCTCTAATCACTCCACTACTTCCACCGTCATCAGCAACAGTAACAATAGCAGAAATACTTGCATTCAAATGTTTTAACCCTCGAAGTATTACCGGGAGGCCAGTCCCTCCTCCGATAACAGCCACTTTATAGCGTGGTTTGGCTTTTTCGCTCATGATCGATTGACCGATTCCTTATTTTTTAATTTATCGCGGTGCGAGACATTCACCACGTAATGATCATTTTCTAATTCTTGACCCATTCTCTTAGCTAAGGCAACTGAACGGTGTTTACCACCGGTACATCCAATAGCAATTGTCACGCTAGATTTACCTTCTTTTTTGTAACCTGGTAAACAGTATTTAATTAAATTCATAAATCGTGAATAAAATTCTTCTGTCTCCGGTTGCTTCATGACATAGTCATATACTTCCGTATCTAAGCCCGTTTTAGGTCTTAGCTCATCAACATAATGTGGATTCGGAAGGAATCGCACATCCATGACAATATCTGCATCGATGGGCACCCCAAATTTAAAGCCAAATGAAACCATTTCAATGTGGAATGGTTGATAAGTATCAGAAGCAAAGACTTCGATAATTTTCTCTCTTAATTGTCTTGGCGATAAATCTGTTGTATTAACGATCATTTGTGATCGTGCTCGAATGTCACTTAACATTTCTCGTTCTTTTTGAATTCCTGTAATGGTTCTCTCTTGTGTTGCCAAAGGATGCTTTCTGCGTGTTTCTTTATATCTAGATACTAAGGCTTGGTCATCGGCTTCTAAGAAGACAATACGTGTTGTAATGAATTGAGTGTTATCCATCTTGCCAATAACATTCTCTAATTCACTGAAGAATTCGCGTGTCCTTAAGTCAATCACAAGTGCGATTCGTGTAATTTTCCCTGATTCTTTCATTAATTCCCAAAATGTAGGAAGTAAATTTGGTGGCATGTTATCGATGCAATAATAACCTAAGTCTTCAAAACTTTGGACTGCGACAGTTTTTCCTGCCCCACTCATACCGGTAATTATTACTAATTCTAATGTATCAGACATGCATCTCGCCTCTTTCCCTTGATTTTAATATATTGTATCACAATCACATTGATTTTATTATGATTATCGTTTGAATATTCTGTTTGTCTAAATTTGCTTCCTTATATTATCAGTAATCGTCTAGTAAAAGCAATTTATTTTATTACTTTAAATAAAAATCCAAACGATAATTAATCGAATACAAACTCCTTTCACCGCAGCATTCTAATTGAACGATAT
The DNA here is from genome assembly GCF_045528525.1 of Ruoffia sp. FAM 26255. Classification (NCBI taxonomy): domain Bacteria; kingdom Bacillati; phylum Bacillota; class Bacilli; order Lactobacillales; family Aerococcaceae; genus Ruoffia; species Ruoffia sp. FAM 26255. The sequence continues at coordinate 11,278 of NZ_JBGQQX010000028.1, forward strand.
GCACAGATTGAAGCCAATATTCAGACTAATCATCATTTGGATACTCTTATTTAGACTAATTCAATTGTTACTCAGTTAATTTACGCATATCTGCTTCAATCGCTTCTGCTTTTTGATCAACCGTCTCACGATTGTCACCGCGTACTCCTAAGTATAATTTAATCTTAGGTTCTGTACCACTTGGTCTAAAAGCAACCCAGCTACCGTCTTCTAACGTATATTTTAATGCATCTGATGAAGGATAGTCTAAGCCTGCTGATTTACCGTCACCATATTGCACTGTTCCTTCTAGATAATCTGCTGCTTTATCGATAGATAAACCACCTAATTGAGACGGAGTATTTTTGCGAACTTGGCTCATAATGCTTGCCATCTTCTCTTTTCCAGATAAGCCTGGGAATGAAACTGAAATGGTCTTTTCAACGAAGTAGCCATATTTATCATAGATAGCTTCTAATGCATCACCTAAAGTACGACCAGCTTTTTTATGGAAAGCCGTTAATTCAGCTAGAATAACTAAAGCTTGGATCGCGTCTTTATCACGCACAAATGGTTGTACTAAGTAGCCAAAACTTTCTTCGAATCCCATTAAGAATGTATGTTCATTTGTTTCTTCATACTCCTTAATCTTCTCAGCAATAAATTTGAATCCAGTCAATACTTCGACCATTTCTAAACCATAGCTTTCAATAATCGCATCGGCTAAATCAGTTGATACGATTGATTTTACAGCAACACCATTGTCAGGTAATTCTCCTTTTTCGCGGCGGGCATTCAGAATATAATCTAACATGATGGATGCAATTTGATTCCCTGAAAGTAATTGGTATGAGCCGTCTGCGACACGAATCATTGCGCCTAAACGGTCAGCATCCGGGTCAGTTGCTAATAAGATATCAGCATCAACTGAACGGCCTAATTCTTCTGCTTGAACGAAAGCATCTGCGGACTCTGGATTAGGTGACTTAACTGTTGGAAAGTTTCCATCAGAATCTGCTTGTGATTTAACAACTTGAATGTTATCAAAGCCGATTTGCTCTAATGCTTTTAGACCAATCATTAAACCTGTTCCGTGTAATGGTGTGAAGACGATATTGACTTCATCTTTCATTGATTGCACTAAGTCTAAATCAACTGTGACAGCCTTCATCTCTTCTAAGTAAGCATTATCTACTCGTTCACCGATAATTTCAATGGTTCCTGATCCTAGCAAGTCTGTCTTATCTCCGACAGCTACTTCAAGTGGATTATTAATTGCGCGAACATATTCTGTTAATTTATCTGCTGCTTCTGGTGGCATTTGCCCACCATCTTCGCCGTAAACTTTGTATCCATTGTATTCGGCTGGATTGTGGCTCGCAGTAATCATAATACCAGCATATGTGTTTAAATGACGCACTGCAAATGAAAGGACAGGTGTTGGTCTTAAACTTTCATAAACGTAACTCTTGATGTCATGTTTTCCTAACACCATCGCTGCTTCCATAGCAAATTCAGGTGAGAAATGACGTGAATCGTAAGCAATCGCTACCCCGCGTTTTTTAGCATCTTCCCCGGCGTCTTCGATTAACTTCGCTAAGCCTTCTGTCGCTTGGCGAACAGTATAGATATTCATGCGATTTGTACCTGGTCCTAATACTCCACGCATCCCTGCAGTACCAAAACTTAAGTTCGCTCCGAAGGCATCTTCGCTTTCTTCGCGTGATAATTGATTCAGCTCTTCACTTAAATGTGTATCAAGTGACTTATGATTTTTCCATAGTTGATATATTTCTTCCCAAGACATAATTATCCCACCTTTTCTAATGTTATTTTTATTATAACATCATTTTATAATACAACAAAGGTTAACCTTTTCTGAATTAAAGCCTTTTCACAGTTCCCAAATTTTATTTATCGTTTTAGGCAATATATTACTTTAATCCGCGATATCTTTTATTATCTTTATCACTTTTCTTAGTAAATATTCCATAAATTTTTACATAAAAAATGACCAACTAAATTAGAGGTTAGTCTAATCCGTTGGGCATGCTTTATAAATTAGTTTACTTGGTTAATTGGATCTTTCAAGCTTTGAACATAGTCAAACGCGCCTTGTCCAGCAATACTACCGTCTCCGGCAGCTGTAACAATTTGGCGTAGGTGTTTTTGACGGATATCTCCAACTGCAAATAAACCTGGAACAGTTGTTTCCATGCGCTCATTGGTAATGATCCAGCCTTCTTCATCTGTGACACCTAAATTCTCAACAATATATGAGTTTGGTATTAGACCAATGTAGACAAATACACCATTCGTTTCAAAGTCTTCTACTTTGTTCGTTTTTACATTACGAATTGTGACTGAATTAACGCCATTTTCACCATTAATCTCTTCAACGACACTATCCCAAATAAAGTCAACTTTAGGGTTATTAAAGGCACGGTCTTGAAGTATTTGTTGCGCTCTTAATTGATCGCGTCGGTGTATGATTGTTACTTTATCAGCGAACTGCGTTAAGTAATTTCCTTCTTCAACAGCTGAATCTCCTCCACCAACAACAACTAAGTTACGGTCACGGAAGAAGAAACCATCACATACTGCACAGTATGACACACCTGAACCGCTTAAACGGTCTTCACCTGGAACACCTAACTCACGGTGATGGGCACCTGTTGCAATAACAACTGCGGGTGCGATATAAATTTTGTCAGCGGTATGAACATATTTCGTGGTTCCTGACACTTCAATATGAGTCACATCACCGTATAAGTGCTCTGCACCGAATTCCATCGAACTATCAAAGAATTTCCCTGCTAATTCAGGTCCACCAATTTTAGTATAGCCTGGATAGTTTTCGACATCTGCCGTATTAATTAATTCTCCACCAGGTGCACCTTTTTCAATTATAATTGTTTTTAAATTTGCGCGCGATGCATATAAGGCAGCGGTCATTCCACCTGGGCCTGCTCCGATTATAATTACATCTGCTTCAACACGTTCTTTTGTTATCTCTACCACTCGCTCTAACCTCCTAGGTTCGTCTGTTTAGTATTGTATATCATAGAGCTTTGATTGTTCTTAATCAATCTATTTGCTTAATACTATTTATTATATCTTATTTGTCAAGCGACTCTTCTTGTTTACCTTCACGTAACATCAATGATTCAATCGCATCTTCAACAGATATTTTCTTATCTGTGTATAGAGCCAAATAAAGCATATCCGTAATCGGCATGTCAATGCCATATTCTTTTGCTAATTCATAGGCCACTTTTACAGTTAATATCCCTTCAACTACCATGAACATCTTCTCGCTCACTTCTGCTCTCGAATAGCCTTTAGCAATCAAGGTTCCAGCTTGGAAGTTACGGGAATGTGGGCTTGTACAAGTTACAATTAAATCTCCTACTCCACTTAAGCCAATAAAGGTTAATGGATCTGCTCCTCGAGCAGTACCAAGTCTTGATATTTCAGCTAAACCTCTAGTAATCAAGGCTGCTTTTGCATTATCACCATAACCTAAACCAGATATAATTCCTGCGCCAACGGCAATAATATTTTTTAATGCGCCACCTAATTCAACCCCGATGACATCTGTATTGGTATACACTCTGAAATATCGATTCATAAATGCTTGTTGCACTGCTTGAGCAGCTTCAAGATTATCACTTGCCGCTGTTAAAGTTGTCACATCCTGGCGAGCAACCTCTTCAGCATGACTTGGTCCTGATAAGACAACGACATCTTGATAATTATCTTTATTTAGTACTTCTGTTAATACTTCGCTGATTCTTAGTTGCGTATTCATTTCCAAACCTTTCGAAGCATGCACAATCACTGGTGCTTGCGCTTGATCTTCAAGTAATGGATTTAATTCTTGTGCCATTTGTCTCATGGCATTGGTTGGGACAACTAATATAATCATTGATGCATTAGAGACAGCTTCAGATAAAGAAGTCGTTGCTTTAATTTCTTTCGGTAAAGATACATTGGGTAAATACTTTTCATTTGTATGTGTTTGATTTATCTCATCGATAATCGTTTGCTTTCTACCCCAAAGAACTGTGTCATGTTTGTTCTCACTTAATACTTTGGCTAAAGCACTTCCCCATGAACCTGAACCAATAATAGCAATCTTCATTATTCATCCTCATTTCTAACAACCCTTGATCGGTCATCTGTGTAGTAAGGCACCAGGTCTTTCCCTTTTAGACGAATCCAAAGTACAAGACCAATACCAATAACTACTAGAATAAGCGACAAGATTTGAGAAACTCGTAATGGACCGATATATAAACTATCTGTTCTTAGGCCTTCAATCCAAAAGCGTCCAATACCATACCAAATCATATAGAATGCAACGAGTTCACCACGTTTGAAGAAATCTTTACGGGGTCTTAGTAGGAGTAAGGCAATTAGACCGACTAAATTCCATAAAGACTCATATAAAAACGTCGGGTGATAATAAGTCCCATTAATATTCATTTGTTCAATAATAAAATTAGGCAGAGCTAAGTTTTCTAGAAAAGCTTTTGATACCGACCCCCCGTGGGCTTCTTGGTTCATAAAGTTACCCCAACGCCCAATCAGTTGACCAGCAAAAAGTGCGGGTATCGCAATATCGAAGACATTAATGACACTGAGTTTGTATCTTTGACACAGTACATAAATTGTTATCGCACCACCGATAACACCACCGTAGATGGCCATTCCACCTTCCCAAACTCGGAATATACTTAATGGATCAGACAGATATGAGTTTGAAGAGAATATGACATAATAGATTCTAGCCCCTACTAAACCAAAAATCACTGTCCAAAAGAGCAAATCAAAAGACGTATCTGAATCAATTCCCTTACGGCTTGCTTCACGCGTAAATAAAATGTATCCGACTAAAATAGCCAACCCAATTATAATTCCATACCAACGGACCGGCCAGCCAAATAATTCAAAGGCAATCGGATCAATCGCTAAAAAATTCAATCCCATTCTATTGTTCCCCCACGGTTCTCTTGGATTAAATCACGTAATTTACTATTAAACGTTACTTTCGCATCATAACCCATTTGAGTCGCACGGAAATTCATTGCCGCAGATTCAACAATCGCAGCTAAGTTTCGCCCAGTTTTAACTGGGATACGAATCGAAGGCACTTGAACTTCGAATATTTGCTCATACTCTTTATCATAACCAAGGCGGTCATATTGTGTGTTTCCGTCATCCAATACTAAGTTGATAATGAGCTCTAATCGTTTACTACGACGAATCGCAGATACACCGTACAAGCTCATAATATCAATAATACCTAAGCCACGAATTTCAATCATGTTTTGTAGGATTTCTGGGGCTTCACCGTTTAAAGTCAATTCATCAATTTGATACAGCTCTACACGGTCATCCGCAATAAGTCGATGCCCTCGTTGAATCAGCTCTAAACCAATCTCAGACTTACCAATACCACTGGATCCAACTAACAATACCCCCATACCAAAGACTTCCAAAAAGACACCATGCTTTGAAAGTCTTTCAGCGAGTTTTCTCTCGAGATAATTCGTAATATTTGCTAACACCCGACTTGTTTTGGATCTAGCTGATAAGATAGGAATACCTAAAGAGTCCGCAACTGGGATTAATTCTTCAGGTATATCAATCTCACGTGATACGACAATCGCTGGCGTCTCATCCGTACACATTAATGAGAAGATATTTGATCTTTCTTCGGATGTCTTTTCACTTAAAAACGACATCTCAGTGCGTCCAATTAATTGGATACGTTCATGTGGATAATATTCTTTGTAACCTGTTAAAACAAGCCCAGGTCTTGAAACTTCACTTGAATAAATTTTGTTTGTTTTATACTCTTCACCATATATTAAATTGATATCTAACGTGTCTACTAACTCTTGTACAGTTACTGCATTAGTCATGACGTATATTCCTCCTGTGAATGATCTTATTTACTTCTAAATGTTATCACACAACTGCCCAACAATCACGAACCAAATATTAAATCATAACTTATATAGTAAAAAAATCTACACCTGCTTAATACAAGCAAGTGTAGACTTAGTTCAATTTATTTAATTTCGTTTAATTAGAAGTCATCCCAATTATCATTATCTTCGGGTGTTACATCTTTAGGTTTATTATTCGAAGAAGGTCTATCTGAACCGAATGGATTCGATTTTCTACTTTGACCACCATTAACTTGATAGTCATAAGGTAAGAGTAGCCCTAAAAGAATATATAACCAAAATCCTGATGACCCTACCCAAAGCAGGATAAAGAAGATTACTCGAACAATTGTCGGGTCAATATTGAAATATTCAGCTAATCCCCCACACACACCCATAATATGTTTATCTGTTGATGACTTAAATAATTTTTCACTTTGATTTGACATTTTATATCCCTCCATAATTTTTAATGTCTTGTTATGTTTATTATAACTCTTTTTTACTATCTTTTAAAAATATATCGCCAGAAGTTGTTGTGATGTTAACCATTGCATTATCTGTATCACCTGATACAATTCGATGGTAATGTGCTTTTTGTTTAGTTGGATGCTCGTCAATACTTTCAAGATTTGATAAGCGGTTTTTCACTTCACCGTGGGTAGTCTTACTGTCAATGGTTAAATTCATTTGACTTGGCAGCGATAACTTAACATCCCCACTCACTGTCTTGATTTTAACATTCGCATCATTCGTATCTTTTTTCGTTAGATAAAAGTCACTGTTTAAAGTGTCTGCTGATAAGTTTCGGATGTAACCATTCACTCGAACATCCCCATTTAAGTCACTCATCACTAGTGTATCAATCGGTGAGTTTTGAATATTAATATCACCGTTTAATAATTCTAATGATACTTCATTTGCTGTAACTTTATTTAAGATCACATCTCCATTTTTGTTTTTAACTACAATTTCTTTACTAGTTAAACCATCTAAATCGATTTCGCCGTTCAGCAATTGAATTTGGAATCGATCAACATCTCCTTGAGGGACTTTGATTGTACCGTCAACTGAGAATTTCGGTGATGTCACTTTCAATACAAAGCGGTTATCAATGATACCGATCGTATTTACTTCTTCAAAGTGCTCTTTAGACGTTTCTTCATGGCTACCATGGAATCGTACTTGTGCATCAACGACAATATTGTCACCGTCATGGCTCACTACTTCAACAGAACCATTATATAATTCAATCTCAAAGCGATTTACTCCTTCAACGGGATACGTAAATTCATAATCTTGTGAACTTGTCTTGATCCATGGTACTTGGAAAGAAACATTAACATCTTTTAAGTTAAAGTTCTCTAAAAATGATTTAGATTGTTCTGTGACGAATGAACCCCATTTTTTACCTTCACGGGATGCTTCTTTTCCAAAGTGTGTGGCTGCTTCAGCAAATTTCTCTGAACGGTTATTGAAGAATTCTTTGAAATCTTGCTTGTTAGATTCTTTACTCCAGCCTAAGGCCTCTTTTTCTCTTTGTAATTCAGTAAATTCACTTTGTAAAATATCTAATTCAGCTTGAATGTGATCTCTTTTTTCAATAGTATTTGCTTTTTGTTCAATCATTTCAAGGGTTAAATCATCTAATTCTTCAAATATCTCAATCTCACGTATGCGTTGTTTGCAGATTACTAATTTTTCATTCTCTTTAGCTATCTTTTCGTTCAATGCTTGAATTTCAGTGTTAATTTCTGCTAAACGTGCTTGATTATTCTTAACTTTCTCAGTATCTTCAGTTTCTTCAAACTCAGACCATTCTTCAGAGTCGGCCTTTTTCTCAGTGCTATCCTTAAAGTAGTCACCCATACATTTAGCAAAGTCTTTTCCTTGATTAAAGACTTCTTCAAATGTCTGATTAATACTTGCTTCTGTCTCTTTCTCAGTGTCGTCTGGTGTTTGAGTCGTTTTTTCATCTGTTGTTGTCGTTGATTCTGATAAAGTATCATTATTTGATGCCGCTTCTAATAAATCAAGTGCTTCTTCCATAGAAATAACATTTTGTTTTACTAGCTCAATTATACGCTCTTTTTCATTCATATCAGTTTACCTCCAATGATTTTTATCTCCTGCTTCTCTACACTTATTATTATGTCATCGATTGTCAAGGACTTCATAGGTCTAGAGCCCTATTTTTACTTAGTTGTAAGTCAATGTATATCCAAATTTGTTAACGGACATATCTTTTGCTTTCGTTCTATCTATATTATGCATGCAAATGGATCTAAATTCATTGGACTATAGACCCATATTTTGAATAAAATAAAAAAGCTAACGGATTTCCCGCTAGCTTTAGTAAATATATTTAGTTAATGATGCCAAATACGAGTGCTGCTAATGCTGCTCCAACAATCGGCGCCAATACTGGTATCCAAGAGTAACCCCAGTCAGAGTCTCTCTTTTGTTTAATTGGTAAGATCGCGTGAGCAATACGTGGACCTAAGTCACGTGCAGGATTAATTGCATAACCCGTTGTTCCTCCTAAAGATAAACCAATTCCGATAATTAAGATACCGACACAAATTGTTGATAAACCTGGGGCAATATCGTATTTCGAAAAGCTTAAGATACCAAACATTAATACAAATGTCCCTAATAATTCCCCAATAAAGTTTGAAACTGTATTGTAAATTTCTGGTCCTGTAGAAAACGTTCCTAAGATGGCTGATGAATCTTCAGTCACATCAAAATGTGGTTTGTATTGTACCCAGACTAAGACAGCTCCTAAAAATGCCCCAAGCATTTGTGCGATTGTATAAGGTATGACTGAACTCCAAGGTGTACTTCCTTCAATAGCGAAAGCGATCGTTACCGCTGGATTTAAATGCGCAGGACTCATATAACCTGAAGCTAAAGCTCCTAATGTTACTGCAATCCCCCAACCAATCGTAATTGATAACCAACCCGCACCATTACTTTTTGTTCCTTTAAGTAAATTCCCAGCAACAATCCCGTCTCCTAATAAGACTAAGATTAACGTTCCTATAAATTCTCCAACTAGCTCTGTTCCCATTTTTTCCCCTTTTACATATTAAATTTTTATTATTTTGCGTTGTTTTTTAATTCTTTTAAATCATTTTCAGCTAATACAGCAGCTAACTCATCTAAGTGTGCTTGTTTTTCTTCTTCAGACCATTCAAAGTATCTTGCCATTTCATTCGTAATTGGAAGTGTTAAATCATCCAGAGTTTCACGCATGAATAGTAAGTGATTTGTTCTTCTTAAGAAATAATCTACAGGAGTTAAAGCCATCTCTTCTCTCATTGTATAATGCAATACCAGTGTATCGCGTAAACTTAAGCCTTCAGCCGCTTCAAGGGTTGTAACTAAGTTGAATACACGTGGTGCATTTGAGCCAAAGACTCTAGCGATATAACTTGCGTCTGCTTTGTCTAAACCACGTTTCACACCTAATTGAGCAAAAGTTTCTAATTCTGAATCCACATTTGCTGGATTTAATTCTCCACCAGAGACTGGATAAGTTTTTGAATTAACTAAAGTAAATTGCTTTTGATATTGTGTTGAAAGAATCTCAATAATTGCTTTCATTGCTCCTTCAGCCATCTTACGGTAATCCGTAATTTTTCCTCCAGCTAGTGTAATTAAGCCGTTATCATCAATATCTAAAGAACTTCCACGAGATACCGCTGAAGGGTCGTTAGCTTTCTCAGACGTACTTGTTTCAATTTGTCCGATAGCTTCTTCAACGTCTTCACGCGTTGTTTCTTTATTTAAGTAAGCACCTACAGTTGAAATTAAATGATCAAAACTCTCATCCGAGATTGAACCATTATTCCCACCATTATAATCGGATGCTTTATTACCTGAAATTAACGGACGTAACCCTGCCCAGCTACTCTCAACATCATGAATTGAAATATTCGCTTCGGGGAAACGATTATTCACAATGCCTAATAAGTAATCAACATCTTCTTGAGTCACTGTTGGATGAGCTAAATCACCTGTGTAATCTGTATCGGTCGTTCCAAAGTATGTTTTATTCTCTCTTGGAATGACAAAGACCATACGCCCATCACCTAAGCCAGTATCAAAGTATGTTGGTTGAGGTACTTTAATCTTGCTATTATCTACGACTAAATGAACTCCTTTAGTTGGACGCATTTGTTGGATTTGGTCATCTTCTTTATTTAAATTACGTACTAAATCACTCCAAGGCCCACTTGTGTTAATTACCGTACGTGCTTTAATTTCAAATGTTTCGCCTGATAACATATCTTTAGCAACCACACCATTAATTTGTCCTTCTTCATTGAATAAAAACGACTCAGCTTTCACACGACTAGCAATGAGTGCGCCATCTTGGTTTGCGCGCTTGATATTCTCAATGACTAAACGCGCATCATTATTGTTGTAATCTAAGTATTGCCCACCACCAACTAAGCCTTCTGCCTTAATTTGAGGTTCACGTTCCAATACTTCTTCTTTCGTTAAAGTTTTATTTGCCAAAGGTGAATTGCTAACGCCGGCTAATAAATCATATAAATCCATGGCTACTTTCAAACGGAACATATTAAATGTCGCATTTGGCTCATCATAAACCGGTAATAACATTGGATCTGCTTTAGGAATATGAGGCGCGATTTGTTGTACAACTGCACGTTCTTGGACAGTATCTGAAACAACTTCAACATCAAATTGTTTCAGATAACGAATGCCTCCATGAACGAGTTTCGTTGAACGACTACTTGTTCCTTCAGCGAAATCCTGCATCTCTATTAGACCTGTTTCTAACCCACTGGCAGCAGCTTGAATCGCCACTCCTGCTCCAGTGATTCCTCCACCGATAATTAATAAATCAAGGGTACGGTCTTGTAACTTCTCAATCGCTCTTTGGCGTGTATCTTTAGAAAATTTCATGATTATTCCTCTCCTTCTTCCATCTCAACTTCATCTTGTGCAAAGACACGTGTCGCATGAACTGCTTTTTTCCAACCTTTGTATAATTGTTCTTTACGTGCATTATTCATTGATGGTGTAAATGTTTCGGCTGTTTCGTTCAATTTCTTAATTTCATCTAAATCTTTCCAGTATCCTACGGCTAAACCAGCTAAGAAGGCAGCACCTAGAGCAGTTGTCTCTAAGTTTTTAGCGCGAGCAATTTCTGTTCCGATAATATCTGATTGGAACTGCATTAAGTAATTATTCATTGCAGCCCCACCATCTACTTTTAATAAAGGTATTTTAATCCCTGTATCCATTTGCATGGTGTCAATAACGTCTCTCACTTGATACGCGATGGACTGTAGTGTTGCTTTAATAAAGTCTTCCTTCGTTGTCCCGCGTGTTAATCCAAAGACAGATCCGGTCGCATCTGAATCCCAGTAAGGCGCACCTAAACCTGTAAAGGCAGGAACAACATATACTTCATCATTATTGCTTGAGTTTCTTGCATAATCTTCAGACTCAACTGAATCGCTAAACATACGCATTCCGTCACGTAACCATTGAATGGCACTTCCGGCAATAAAGATTGACCCTTCAAGAGCATAATAGATTTTTCCGTTAATTCCATAACCAATTGTCGTTAATAAATTATTCTTAGATAATTCAAAATCCTCTCCAGTATTCATAATAATAAATGAACCTGTTCCATACGTGTTTTTGACCATTCCTGGTTCAAAAGCTAATTGACCAAATAAGGCTGCTTGTTGGTCCCCAGCCATACCACTAATAGGCACTTCTCCACCATAGAAGTGGAACGGTTTCGTTGTCCCGTATACTTCCGAGTTAGATTTCACTTCTGGTAGTAAGCTACGAGGAATATTTAACAACTCTAAAATCTCGTCATCCCACTCTAAATCCTTAATGTTATAAAGCATCGTTCTAGAAGCATTAGAGTAATCAGTGACGTGAGTCGCTCCATCTGTTAATTTCCAAACTAACCATGTATCAATTGTCCCGAATAATAATTCACCTCGCTCAGCCCGTTCTTGAGCGCCCTCAACATTATCTAAGATCCAACGAATTTTTGTCGCTGAGAAATACGCATCTACGATCAAACCTGTCTTTTGGTGAATCATATCTGCATGACCGTCTTGTTTCAATTGTTCAGCGATATCCGCTGTTTGTCTAGATTGCCAAACAATCGCGTTATAAATAGGTAATCCTGTCTTTTTATCCCAAATAACAGTCGTCTCACGTTGATTCGTAATTCCGATTGCACTAATATCTGATGGTTTAATACCGCTTTCAATAAATGCCCCCGCAATGACTGATTGAACTGAGTTCCAAATCTCATTCGCATTATGTTCAACCCAACCTGCTTTAGGAAATATTTGAGTAAACTCTTTTTGATAACTCGCTACTTTTCCGCCCTGTTTGTTAATTATCAGCGCTCGTGAACTCGTCGTACCTTGATCAATCGACAAAATATACTTTTCTTCCATCTTAATCCCCCTATTAATCTGTAAGCAATTATTATTTATGTTTAGAAATCGCTTTCTTTGTGATTATATTGTATCTCTTAAAGTTAATTTGTAACTATCGCGTTTTTTAGAATTATTTAAAAAAATGAGAGCGCTGTCCAAAAAAGATGAAACACTGGCTTCAAGAATTAAAGTCAGTGTTTCAAATAATAATTAATTTTCGCTATTAAATAATCTTTGAATGATGATTTCTAATTGTCTCATATCAAAGTGATTTGGCAAGCCTTTGAGGTAATAGTAGGGAACCGGATAATCTCTGTCATAAGCATTAGAGACAATTAAATTAAAGTATTTTCTTTTGTCATATATTTCCACACTTACTAAACGATTGACCTCAAGCCTTTGACGCATGACTGATAGTATCGGTAATTTTTCTGTTTCATCACCAATAAGGTCTAGCCCGATACTTATTGTCATAGGCATCTGGTAAACAACATAAGACAGCACTTCTGTTAAGGTCCATTCTGCCTCCTTATAAGCATCACCTAATTCTTTTTGGTCGTAGTGATAGATATTTGTGATGACATCCTCAAGTAAGGGGATCGCTAGGTCTTCATTTTCTAGATTCATGCCATGTTTAATGAGTGATCGATCTAACTCATAATCAATGCTACGTTCAATAATTGCACCTTTAAAGAAGTATAATCTCCCAAGTATTTGGTTTAATGAATACATTCCTTGTTCATTTAGATTTTCTTGGCTTGAAACCGTTGAGCGAATATATTGCAAGCCCGTTGTTGTCGCCTCACTAACTGGCCCACCGTAACCTAAACTTCTTTCCATGACAAATGCAGGTAGAATAGACATTGTTGTCATAAACATAAACTGACACATAGCCTCTTCCTCTTCACTTTCTAGGGCATAGCGACTTAAAAATACTAGCGTGTTCTGTCGAATTTGTTGATAGAAACGATGTGAATAATAAGGTTTCATCAACTCTTTTAAAGCGCTAAAATCCTTATATTTAACGCCCATTCTTTGACGCGTTATCATGAGCCATAAACCTATTTCTGCTTCTCTATCCACAAAAGTATCCTGCCCCCAAAGCTGTTGAAAAGAACGAATCACTTGTTGACTTTCTTTTGATTGTGCTAATTTACTTAATCGTTTTTTAGGTTCGACTAGAGTATATAAACGAAAGTAAAAATAGCGAATCTGATGTTCAGGCCCCCTAATACGCCCACTTCGAACGGCTAAATAAAATTCTTCTAGTAATACATTCAAAGAAACTAATTGACGGTGAAACGTCGCTTCACTAATGAGTAATTCTTGTGATAGCTTTTGAACCGTATACTCTTCGACTTTAAATAAATAGTCCAGAATCTGATATTTTAAAGAATAAGGTAAGAATAGTTGCACGATATCTTGCTTTGTAACATGTGGTCCCAAGTTTAATCCTAGGCGGTCATTGATGAGCTGAATACATAATGGAAAACCTTGTGAATCGGCTAATTCATTCAAATCTTCGACGTATTTTAATAAAGTCACTTTCGACAAGGCTGTTTGCGCCATTGCCTCTTTAATTTCGAGATCCGTCGAATGATTAATTAATGTAGATAATAGAACCCATAGGCCACGCTCACGTTTCTCAAATAAATCTTCAATTACCATCTAAAAACACCTCACTCATACGCTTTTGATAGCTCTTTAAGGCACAAGCATAAATACACTCACTCATTGAAAATTCTCCTCTATAAAAAAGTCGATCTTGAAAAGCCAGTGCTTCATCTGTCATTTGTGCATTTATCGAAATCGCGAGTAAATCAGCCAGAGTTAAAATATCACTTTGTGAATAAACTTGCGCTCCAATCAACTGTCCTGTTTCTTTCTTTGTGATGAGTTTAACCGTTATCTGAGATGGATTTTCTTTTGATAATTCTTTCTCAAGCATCGTTGTTTCAATTGGATAAAACAATGCAGCTTCTTGCTCTGTTAAGCCCACACTGACCATGTATAAGCCGAATAATTGACTTCCGGTCACTCGTAAAGATTGGGGCACGGTGCTTGTTTTTTGATAGAGATTCATCGCCGCAATTTTCCCGCTAAGATAGGCATGGTTCACTAATGGTAAATAATAATCTGTCTCTGTATAAGCATAAGGCGCTCGAATTAAATCCCCCACTGCAAACACATCAGCCATACTCGTCTGTAAATATTCATCCACTTCGATTGTTTTATCTAAATGGCAATGAACTTGATCTTCAATTAACTTTGTATTGGGACGGAAATTCACAGCGAGCATCACATGGTCTGTCAGTATTTCAATATCTTGTGATAATATAACGTTTAATTCTGTATCCTGTGAGTGAATGCTTTCGACATAATGTCCTTTAATCACGTTGATGCCACTTTCTTGTATTTTTTCCTCTAATAATTGAGTCATATCTGAGTCGAAATATTTGAAAGCCAGTTGATCAGAAGCTTCAACTATGGTCACATTTTTAGCAACTTGCTTGAAAGCATCCGCTGCTTCAAGACCAATTTGCCCTCCACCAGCAATGAGAATCCGTTCTGCCCCTTCAATTTCCTGTAAGGCCTTCTTACTCGCTTCTAACGTTTTCGTCGTTAACACTTGAGGATGATTTGAACCCAAAATACGTTCTGAAATTGGACTTGAGCCCATAGCCAAAATCAGCTTGTCATAGCGATAACTTTCATGTGTATTTTCATCTTCTACTAAGAGTGATTTATTTGCCAAATCAATATCTAATACTTCATTGTTTAGTAATAACTCAACCCCACTAGCTTCTAATTGTTCTTCGTTAATAAATGTTTTATCACTTAAATGTTTTAATTCTTCTTTTAACAATAAATTTAAACTACTGGGGATATGTCCAATATTTCCTTCTTTCTCAATGATGAGTACTCGTTTATTGGGATATAATTGCCTAGCTGTCAAGGCAGACGATACTCCAGCAAAGGATGAGCCAACGATAATTATTTCTGCATGATTCAAAGCTTACCACTCCCTTTTATATGTGTAACGTTTCCAATTTCGTTCTATCTTTTATAGTATAACAAAGCGAATTCCTCGAGTCACTTGTTCAAAGAAGATTAAGTGAATTCAGCTAGTCATAAAAATGGGAGGCTTCTAAAAGTTCGAATCTCCGCATAAAAAAGCCCAACCTAGTGGTAGTGCCACCACTAGGTTGGGTTCTTGATATGAGGACATTGTTGAACGCCTCAATCATTTCGATTATTTATCTTTATCCATGACGTATTTTAAATATTGTCCTGTAAAGCTGCCTTCAACTTCAGCCACTTCTTCAGGAGTTCCGGTAGCGATGACTTCTCCACCACGGATCCCCCCTTCAGGACCCATATCGATAATGTAGTCAGCTGTCTTAATAACATCTAAGTTATGCTCAATCACAACGACGGTATTACCTGCATCTACTAAGCGATTCAATACTGTAAGTAATTTCTTAATATCATGTGCGTGTAAACCAGTCGTTGGCTCATCTAAGATATAGAATGTATCTCCTGTTGAAACACGTTGTAGTTCAGAGGCAAGCTTCATTCTTTGTGCTTCACCACCAGATAAAGTTGTCGCTGATTGTCCCAATCGCACGTAACCTAAACCAACATCGACTAAGGTTTGGATTTTGCGTTTGATTTTCGGAATCGCATCAAAGTATACTAAAGCTTTATCAATCGTCATATCTAACACATCTGAAATTGATTTCCCTTTATATTTGATTTCAAGTGTTTCTGAATTATAGCGCGTTCCATGACAAACTTCACATGGAACATACACATCTGGAAGGAAATGCATCTCGATTTGCTTAATTCCGCCACCTTTACATGCTTCACATCGTCCGCCCTTAACGTTAAAACTAAAACGGCCTTTATCATATCCACGTATCTTCGCTTCATTTGTTTGAGCAAATAACCCGCGAATGTCATCGAATACACTAGTATATGTTGCAGGGTTACTTCTTGGTGTACGTCCAATTGGACTTTGATCAATATCAATGACTTTTTCAAGCCCTTCAAAGCCCTCTATGGATTCGAATTTACCTGGTCGTTCTTTTGTACTTGTTAAGCGTTTTGCTAATGCAATTTTTAAAATGCTGTTCACTAAACTACTTTTACCTGAACCAGACACTCCAGTAACACAAGTGAATCGCCCGATTGGGAAAGACGCTTCAACATTTTGCAGATTATTTTCTTCTGCTCCTTTGACTGTTACCCAACCTTTATCTTCATTGCGTCGAGTTTTAGGCACTTCAATTTTTTCTTTTCCAGATAGGTATTTACCTGTTAGAGAATTCTCATCAGCTTGAACTTCTTCAGGCGTTCCAATAGAAACAATTTCTCCGCCTAATTCACCGGCACCTGGCCCAATATCAATTAAGTAATCTGCAGCCATCATTGTTTCTTCATCATGTTCAACAACAACGAGCGTATTACCTAAATCACGCATTCTTTGTAATGATTGAATTAAACGAGCATTATCTCTCTGATGTAAACCAATTGAAGGTTCATCCAGGATATATAATACCCCACTTAAGTTCGAACCAATTTGTGTCGCTAGACGGATCCGTTGCGACTCTCCACCTGAGAGTGAACCTGCTACTCGACTCATTGTTAAATAATCCAGTCCCACTTCATTTAAGAAAGTCAATCGATCATCGATTTCCTTAATGATTGGATCGGCAATCATCGTATCAGTCACTGAGAAGTCAATAGTTTCAAAGTGTTTTTTAGCATCACCAATTGACATTGCTGTTACTTCGGCGATGTTTTTGTCTGATACACGAACGGATAAGGCTTCTTCATTTAAGCGAGTACCTTTACATGTTGGACACGTTAATTCATGCATATATTCTCGCATAACATCACGCGTGTAGTCAGAATTTGTGTCATTATAACGTCTTTGAACATTATTAAAGACACCTTCAAACGTATTCTCCGTCGTCTTCGTTTCGCCTCGCATTGTTTTGAATGTGAACGAAAAAGTTGCGTCCGGATCTCCGTATTTTAACACTTCTTGTTGTTCACTGGTTAAACCTTTATATGGAACATCCGTTGGAATATTATTTTGTTTTGAAAATTGATCGATCATTGATGGATAATAATTTGAACTAATTGGATTCCAAGGTGCAAAAACACCTTCTTCGATGCTTAAGCTATCATCCGGAATAATCAATTCTTCATCGACTGTTAAACGTGAGCCTAAACCATCACAACTTGGACAAGCACCAAATGGTGCGTTGAAAGAAAAAAGTCTAGGTTCTAATTCATCGATGGAGAAATCACAAAACGGACAAGCAAAATGTTCATTAAAGTACATTTCTTCTTCCCCGATAACATCAATAACCATGTAACCTTCAGAGAATAAAAGTGCTTGTTCAACTGAATCAAATAAACGTGATCTCACGCCATCTTTAATAGCTATACGGTCAACAACCACTTCAATCGTATGTTTTTTATTCTTTTCTAATTCGGGAACCTCTGATACATCATAGATTTCCCCATCAACACGCACACGGATATAGCCATCCTTGCTTATTCTTTCTAATAATTTCTTGTGTTGTCCCCGTTTGTCACGCACAGCAGGTGATAGAATTTGGATACGTGTTCTGTCTGGTAATTCTAAGATTCGATCTACCATTTGCTCTGGGCTTTGTCGTTCGATTGGAATATCGTGATTTGGACAATAAGGTGTCCCCACTCGAGCATATAGAAGTCTTAAGTAGTCGTTAATTTCTGTTGCTGTTCCGACAGTAGAACGTGGATTTTGACTGGTTGTTTTTTGGTCAATTGAGATTGCTGGGCTCAAACCTTCAATAGAATCTACATCTGGTTTATCCATTTGTCCTAAAAACTGTCTAGCATATGCAGATAAACTTTCTACATATCGTCTTTGTCCTTCGGCATATAAGGTATCAAAAGCTAACGAGCTTTTTCCTGAACCAGATAAACCAGTCATAACCACTAATTTATCTCTAGGAATTTCTACATCGAGATTCTTTAAGTTATGTGTTCTTGCGCCTTTTACGATTATATTTTTTTGAGCCATATATAACTTTCTCTCCTCAATAATGTTGTATTTACCTTTTGTAAGTATAACACAAAACTCAAACATTTGTTCGTAAAAAGATTGCAAATAGAAATCGAGTAGGAGACTAGCCATTATTTGACTAGTCGACCTCTCACACCACCGTGCGTACGGTTCCGTACACGGCGGTTCAATACCTTGCGTAAGCAGACTCTACCAATTCGCTTAGTGGAACTAAGC
>NZ_JBGQQX010000029.1:0-27500 GCF_045528525.1 Ruoffia sp. FAM 26255
AGTTTTATGCAGTATTCAGGCAAATCCAAAGGATTCGGCAGTACATTTAAAGAACCTGTTTTTTAAAACCTTTTAAATGGCCTAGGGAGAAGTGCGCCCAAAATTCGTGAGATGAGACTAAAAAGTTTTTCTTTAGCTTAGAAAATCGATTAAAATATTTTAATTTCGATAAAGTGATCCAAAATTGAAAAATAACGACTAGAATAACTCAATATTTAAAAGTATGAATTATTCAGGTATAGATATAAAATTAATAAATATCGATTTATTATTAAAGATAAATATATTTTATGAAGTGAGGAATAATTATGAATATTAGAGATTTAAAATACTTTATTCATTTAGCAGAAAGTTTGAGCTTTACTAAGACTGCCGAAGCATTCTATGTATCGCAACCATCTATCTCTATAGCGTTAAAGAGATTGGAGGAGAATTTCGAAACAACATTAATCCAACGTAATCGTGCTGTTCAAAATGTTCAATTAACAGAATCAGGTGAAATCTTATATAGATCTGCTCATGAGATATTACAAACACTTGACCGTACGAAACAAGAAATTATCAATTCACAAGCAGAGACAGTATCGTTTGGTTTCTTACCAACGATTGGCGGTTTTTACTTACCGAAGATTCTTCCAGATTTAGCTGAATACAGTATGTTACTTAACTTTATCGAAGAAGAGAGTTCTGAAGTGATGTTTGAAATGATTCGAAATAATCAAGTTTCATCAGCAATTATTTCAAGTGAAAAACCTATTTTTGTGGAAAAATGGTTAACTCAAGTTCCTATGGAAGAACATGACTTTGCGATTTATGTAAATAAAAATCATAAATTAGCAGACCGTAAGAGTCTTTCAGTAGAAGAACTTGAAGAGTTAGACTTCATTACGTTAGGTAATGGGTATACGCATAATACAATTATGAATCATTGGGTAAGTGATAATGGCCTGAAATTGAAGAAAGTTCGTTTTTCGAATGAGATTCAAACAATTAATTCAATGATTGATTCAGGAATTTATGCTGGTTTCATGACAGATATTATTATCAGAAACCAAGACCACTTAATTAAGGTTCCTGTCGAAGATGCACCAAATGTGTATACAAGCTTAATTATCAATAACGAAACACCGGTAACAGCGATTCAGAAGAAATTTAATGATGAAGTGTTAGCGATTGTAAATAAACTATATACTGAGGACTAAAGTTTATTTTCAGCAATTTAATATAGCAAGGAGATTCTATTTGAAAAACTATCAATATCCAATCGACCCAGATTGGTCAAATGAAGACATCGTTCATGTCATCACTTTTCTTAATGCAGTTGAATCAACGTATGAACAAGGTATTCACTTTGAAAAATTCCAAAAAGCTTATAACCAATTCAAAGAAGTGGTTCCAAGTAAGAGTCAAGAAAAGCATATGGGGAAAAAATTCGAAGACATAAGTGGGTATTCAATATACAGAGCGGTTCAATTGATGCGAACAAAATTAAAAGAAGAGAATTTAAATAAAAATGCTCAAATTATGAATTTAACTACGGAACAAAGGAGAAAATAAGTGGACTATCAATTACATCATCGTATCTTAGTTTGGATGGAACAAGCAGCAGAGACATTAAAATATTCTTTAGAGCGCGAGTTACAAGTTGAAGAGAAGAAAAGTCCGAGTGATTTAGTCACTGAGATGGATAAAGCAACGGAGCAATTCTTTATTAACAAAATCCGTAAATATTATCCAACACATCAAATTATTGGTGAAGAAGGACAAGGGGATGCCGTGAACGATGCAAAAGGCACTGTTTGGGTGATTGATCCCATCGATGGCACTTTAAATTTTGTTAAAGCTAAAAATCACTTTGGAATTATGATCGGTATTTTTGAAGATGGTTTACCTGTTGCAGGTTATATCTATGATGTAATGAATAGTGATTTATACTACGGAATTGTGGGTGAAGACGTTTACTTAAATAATCATCCCCTCGAATCACTAAAAATTTCTCAATTAAATGAATCTTTAGTGCTCGGAAATGTAGAATCTTTCTCCAACAACGTGTATAATATGAAAGTCTTACTAAATGTTTCACTCGGCGCAAGATCTTATGGATCAGCTGCGATAGAAATCATTGGTTTAATTAGAGGCGAGGCGGCACTCTATTTTTCAGCTGGTTTACAACCCTGGGATTTTGCTGCTGGCTATGCTATATGCGAGTCAATGGGATATAAAGTAACAACAATTGATGGAAGTCGACCAGATATATTAACCCGGTCACCAATATTATTTGCACATCCGAATGTGCATCAAGAGGCATTAGAATTGCTAAGTCATAAATAGATAAGGATTGAATAAAATAATGGAATTACGTAATGATATAAGAAACATCGCAATAATCGCTCACGTTGACCACGGTAAAACATCGTTGGTTAATGAACTGTTAATACAATCGGACACTTTAGATGGACATACACAACTTGACGATCGTGCGATGGACAACAATGATATTGAAAGAGAACGTGGAATCACAATCTTAGCTAAAAATACAGCGGTAGATTATAAAGGGACTCGCGTAAATATCATGGATACACCAGGACACGCGGACTTCGGTGGAGAAGTAGAGCGTATTATGAAGATGGTCGACGGTGTTGTATTAGTTGTCGATGCCTATGAAGGAACTATGCCACAAACACGTTTCGTATTAAAACGTGCTTTAGATGAAGGATTAGTTCCAGTTGTTGTTGTAAATAAAATTGATAAACCATCAGCAAGACCTGAAGAAGTCGTGGATGAAGTTTTAGAATTATTCATCGAGCTAGGTGCCGATGATGATCAAATTGAATTCCCAGTTGTATATGCTTCTGCATTAAACGGAACTTCAAGTACATCAAGTGATCCAGCAGATCAAGATGATAATATGGATGCTATCTTTGATGCAGTATTAGAACACGTCCCTGCACCTGCAGATAATCGTGACGAGCCTCTACAATTCCAAGTGTCAATGTTAGATTATAGTGATTACGTTGGACGTATCGGTATTGGTCGAGTGTTCCAAGGAACAATCAAAGTAGGAGATAGCGTGACATTAATGAAGACAGATGGAAGCACTAAAAACTTCCGTGTATCAAAAATGTTCGGTTTCTTCGGCTTAAACAGAGTTGAAATTAACGAAGCCATTGGTGGAGATTTAATCGCTTTATCAGGTATGGATGATATCTTCGTTGGGGAAACAGTATCAAGTAGTACTGATCCAATTGCAATGCCACTATTACATGTGGATGAGCCAACATTACAAATGAAGTTCTTAACGAACAACTCACCATTTGCAGGTAGAGAAGGTAAATATGTCACAGCGCGTAATCTAGAAGATAGATTATCACGTGAACTACAAACCGACGTTTCTTTAAACGTAGAACCTACAGATTCACCTGATGCCTTTACTGTATCAGGACGTGGGGAACTACATTTATCAATCTTAATTGAGAATATGAGACGTGAAGGATACGAATTCCAAGTATCAAGACCAGAAGTTATTATTCGTGAGATTGACGGTGTAGCAAGTGAGCCATTTGAAAGATTACAAATTGATACTCCTGAAGAATATATGGGATCAATTATTGAAGCTTTAGGTACAAGAAAAGCTGAAATGGCTGATATGATTAACCCAGGTAACGGACAAGTTCGTCTGATCTTCTTAGTTCCAGCGCGTGGATTAATTGGATTCGCAACAGAATTTATGTCATTAACACGTGGTTACGGAATTATGAACCATACTTTTGATGAGTATAGACCAGCTGTAGGTGGATCAATTGGTCGTCGTCGTAACGGTGCCTTAGTATCGTTAGACTCAGGTCAAGCGACAACTTACAGTATTATGAACATCGAAGAACGTGGACAAATCTTCATCACTCCAGGAACGGAAGTTTATGGAGGAATGATTATCGGTGAACATAACCGTGAGAATGACTTAACAGTTAACATCACTAAAGCGAAACAACAAACAAACGTACGTTCAGCGAATAAAGACCAAACAAATGTTATTAAACAACCTAAAGTTTTAACATTAGAAGAGTCAATACAATTTATGGACGAAGATGAGTACTGTGAAATAACACCAGAAAGTATTCGTTTACGTAAACAAATCTTAGATAAAAGTGCTCGTGAAAAAGCATCTAAAAAAGATAAAAAATAATATTTCTCAAAGAGGCTGGGACAAAAGCCTCGAAAAAAACAGCTGAGTATAGAGTAAAAATCTATATTTCTAGCTGTTTTTTTCATTTTTTTAAGGCAAACAAAAAGCGCCTCTGATATAATATTAGTAACTACACTAATTAAACAGGAGGCGCTTTTTATGTATATAAAATATAACATGAATCAAACAATTCTACCACTAGAACTTGATGCCTGCTTAGATCCCGATCATATTGTCTTTTCAATTTATGAGTTTGTGGATTCATTAGAAAATTATTATTTTGAAATTTTTGAGACCCAGGACGGTCGTCCTGCTTATCACCCTAAACCTCTTATTATGTCACTGTTATATGCTTATAGTGAGGGTGTTTTTAGTGGACGAAAAATAGAAAAGATGATGAAAGAAAATTTGCCGATGCAATGGCTAGTTGGTCAACAAGTCATCAGTTATCGAACAATTAATCGATTTCGTTCATCTGATAAATGTAGTACTCTTCTTGAGAATATTTTTATCGAATTTACAATCAAATTGAAGCTAGAAAGGTTAGTTACTTTAGATAATTATTTTATTGATGGCACAAAAATTGAAGCAAATGCGAATAAGTATAGCTTTGTGTGGAAGAAAGCGACTGAAAGATATTCAGCTAGATTAAAGGAAACCGCTAGAAAATATTATTTTGAGGAAATTCAACCGATGGTTGATGCGGGTATTCAATACGATGAAGAGTTAGAATTAGACGAACTCATGCTTCAAGAAATTACTGAATTGGTTGAAGAAGAAATCAATCGATTGAATGATGAAATCGAACAGTACCCTGTTAAAGGGCCCGATGTTCGTAAACAAAAGCGTCGCCGATTGAAGAAACATCATCGAAAAGTAAGTAAAGATTTTTTAGCACGGACGCAAAAATATAAAAAACAATTTGAAACTTTTGATGGTCGGAACAGTTATTCTAGAACAGATACAGATGCCACCTTTATGCGAATGAAAGACGATCACATGATGAATGGTCAGTTAAAAGCAGGATATAATATCCAAGCAGCTACCGAGAATCAATTTGTATTGGACTATAATATTTACCCGAATCCGACGGATACGCGGACACTCAAACCGTTTATTGAATCTTTTCATCACTTGCCAAAACGTATCGTAGCTGATGCAGGTTATGGTAGTGAAGAAAATTTAACTTATCTTAACGAGAATGGGATTGAACACTTAATTAAATATAATCGGTTTGATAAAGATCAGAAAAAGAAACATAAAGAATCCGATAAAAATTTAGATAATTGGAAACATAGAGTAAGAGAAAATACCTTTACTCACCCTGATGGTACGATTTACTATTATAGCTATCAATCAAATCGGAAAAACAAAAGTGGATATACTCAGAAAGTGAGGGTCTATAAGCCAAAAGACCCCGATAATGCGCCCCAAAAGGCGCTGTACTACAATGAGTATTATCAGCAACTAAAGAAAATAGAAACAGAAAAGCTTTTATCAGAAGAAGGTTCAGCTATTTATGGCCAACGCCAAATCGATGTTGAACCAGTTTTCGGTCAGATAAAGGCTATTTTAGGGTACACTCGTTGTAACCTTAGAGGAAAACAGAAGGTAAAAACTGATGTCGGTTTGGTCCTCATGGCGAATAATTTAAGAAAATATACAAAGAGAAGAAAAATAAAATAAGAGAGCGAGCTGAAATAAAAATAATTTCAGCTCGCTCTCTTATTATTTTGAATCTGAGACCTTTTGTCCCAGGCTCTTTATTTTGTTATTCATTACTAGGATGATACTATGGATATATCATGAGAAATATATAGGAGGAATTTAATTATGGCTTTTACTTTACCAAATTTACCATATGCAAGTGATGCTTTAGAACCAGTTATCGATAAGGAAACAATGGAAATCCATCACGGCAAACACCATAATGGATATGTAACGAAATTAAATGATGCATTGGAAGGAACTGAGTTTGCTGATAAAGCAATCGAAGATGTTGTTGCAAACTTAAACGATATTCCAGAAGAAAAACGTACAGCTGTACGTAATAACGGTGGAGGACACTTAAACCACTCATTATTCTGGGAATCATTACAAGCACCTTCAGATAATAATGAGGTTCCTGCTGAATTAGCTAAAAAATTAGAAGATGCATTCGGATCAGTAGATGCATTTAAAGAAAAATTTGAAGCTGCAGGTGCAGGTCAATTTGGATCTGGTTGGGCATGGCTAGTTGATAACAACGGAACATTAGAAGTTGTTGGAACTCCAAACCAAGATAACCCAATTACAGATGGTAAGAAACCATTATTAGGTGTAGATGTATGGGAACATGCTTACTACTTAAACTACCAAAACCGTCGTCCAGAATACTTATCAGCTTTCTGGAAAGTTGTTAACTGGTCGAAAGTTGCAGAACGTTTAAACGCATAATCTAAACTTTAAATGGATAGTGTCAGTGAGAGAAGTCTCAGTGACACTATTTTTTTTGCTAGTAAGTTAGAATTTTAATAGCAAGTGAGTCATTTGACTATTCAATAAATTGTCATTTTTAATTAAGCGATACATGTTATAATAGCTTATATGAAAAATCTTACACTTTTCAATACACTTTTTGAAGTGGTATACTGAGTGTAATTATCTATGCATGAGGAGGCGTTTGATGGCAAACAATGAGGAACATCATGATGCTTCAAAAAGTATGAGGCTTAAAAAGTCATTAAAAGGTTTTTTTTCTAAAAAAGAGATGACAAAGAATTTTAGATTGATTGACAAATCTATCGTATTAATTACAACTTTATTAGTGGTGATTGGTTTGATTTCAGTCTTTAGTGCGACAATGTATGGTAATCCAATTAGCGCGATCACAACACAAAGTCTTTCGGTGGTCATTGGTGTTACCATCATCGGTATAATGCTCGTCGTACCTTTTGAATTGTTTAAAAATATCAGGCTCATTCTATTAATGATGACCATTTTAATTGTATTATTGGGATATACTTTAGCTACTCAAGAAAGTGTTTGGGGGGCAACCAGTTGGTTTCTTGTACTCGGAGTTAGTTTTCAGCCAAGTGAGTTCGTTAAAGTCATTGGGATTCTAGTGATTAGTTGGCTAATCAAGTACTATGATAGGGAAGTTATCCTTACAAAACGTAAATTGCCTAACTGGATAAACGTGAATAATGCAGCCATAGCATCATTAGTAATTTCTTGGTTTCTGATTTTATTACAACCCGATTTAGGAATGTTGATTATCCTAACTGTAACTCTTGGACTTATCTTCCTGTTAACTAAAGGGTCTTTAAAGTGGAATGTTATCGCCTATAGTGTTGTATTTGTCGGTTATTTATTACTGACGATCATTGGACGGCAATTTGGAGATTGGTTAGTTTCGAAAGATTTCCATATGTTTGAACGGATTGCATCATTCATTGATCCATTCAGATATTCATCCGATTCAGGTTACCAGATTATCCAAGGCCTAATGGCATTTAGTCGGGGCGGTTGGTTTGGAATGGGATTAGGCGAAGGTGTATCGAAGCAAGGGGCTTTACCGGTCATTGAATCCGATTATATATTGGCAAATATCGCTGAAGAACTTGGCTTAATTGGTGTGTTAGTCGTGGTAGGCTTATTATTTAGCCTCATCGTAATCATTTACCAACGCGCTGCAGCAAGTACAGAGTTATACCGCAAATCAGTTCTAATAGGTGTTGCATCTTTACTTCTCGTACAATCTGTGATTAACATCGGAGGAGTCGTGAGTATACTGCCATTAACTGGGGTCACGTTACCATTTATAAGTTATGGGGGGACAAGTATGATTGCAATGCTAAGTGCGATTGGACTGGCTTTAAGAATGATTGTTGAAGAAGGTAAAGAACCAAATATCAACTTAGTTTATTCTAAACAGAAAGGGGAGTAATATGGAATTTAATGTGATTGAAAGACAAGCGCTTATTATTTGGCTATATTCAACAAAGCAGATTAAAGAATTAAGAAAGCATGGCTACATTCATTACTATAGTCGTAAGATGAAGTACGCGATCATGTACGTGAATAAAAAAGATGCAGAAAAAGTTGAGAGAATAGTGAATGACTATTATTTCGTCAGAGAAGTCGAGTACTCATATCGAGACGACATTGACATGACATTTGCAAATGCGATTGAGCACTCATCAGACAATTCTTTATCTGGTCCTTTTTCTGTACAGGATGAAGAAGAATCATTAATCGAGTCAATTGCAGAATCACTTCGCAACAAAAAAATGAATAATGGATAATTGGTGGTAGTATATGCGAGTAATATCAGGAAATTATGGAAGTAGACGACTAAAAGCAGTCCCAGGTCAAAATACACGCCCAACAACAGATAAAATTAAAGAAAGCATGTTTAATTTAATTGGTGGGTACTTTGACGGTGGTATTTGTTTAGATTTATATGCGGGAAGTGGGGCTTTAGCCATCGAAGCTGTTTCTAGAGGCATGGATTCTGCCGTTCTTTGTGAAAAACACAGACCAGCCATCGAAACAATCAACGAAAACCTTAAGATGACTAAAGAGGAAGAACGATTCACTTTATTAAAGGGTGACAATCATAAGAGTTTACGAAATTACGCAAGCAGTCAAATGACTGAGCCATTTAAACTACTCTTTCTAGATCCTCCATATCATAAACAACAAATTGAAAAAGATATTCAATGGCTCTGGGAATTAGAGATGATTAATAACCAAACGACAATTGTCTGCGAAACAGATTCAGATGTAATCCTTCCAGATAGGATTGAAGGTTATGAGTTAGTAAAAGTAAAAGATTATGGTGCAACCCGCATTCATATTTACGAAGGTGAGGAGAATAGTGTTGAGTAATAAACCAAAGATTGGTATCTTTGCTGGAACGTTTGACCCCTTAACAAAAGGGCATTTAAATTTAATCGAACGTAGTAGTAAATTGTTCGATGAAGTCATTGTCGTTATCGCAATCAATACAAATAAGAAAACATTATTTACGGTTGATGAGCGCATTAAATTAGTAGAAGACAGCGTGAAGCATATTGATAACGTGACTGTAGATACTTTAAAGGATGGGCTAATTGCTCATTATTACGAAGAAAAACAAGCGACTGCACTTATTAGAGGTTTGCGTAACACAACGGATGTGGATTACGAGTACGCCATCGCTTCTGCGAATGCGCGTCAAGTGGAAGGCCTAGAGACGATGATATTATATGCAGCCGATCAATATCGTTACTTAAGTTCGACAATTATTAAAGAAATCGCCTTTTTCGATGGGGACATTAGTGACATGGTTCCACCAAATGTTGAAGAAGCCATGCATGAAAAAATTAATTCTAAGTAAATAGTCACATTAATTAGGTCACTAAAAAAATAATTTGGTCGATTTTCATTTTAAAAAATGAAAATCGGCTTTTTTTTTGTATATATATATAGACAAATTTTTAGGAGGAATAATATGAATTTTCAAAATGTGACCTTTAAGACAATCGTGACTCATATTAAACAGAATATTTTTAAGATATTAATACTGACGGTGTTAGTTATCGTCTTATTATCCGCCATCTTACCAAACCGACAATCGTCAACCGATTATGTCAAACTGTTCGAAAGTGGATCAACTCAATCGGAGGAATCCACCCAAGAGCCAGAAGTTAATACAGATTTAGCAGCAATACCGGGGATAGAACAACAGACAGATGAACAGGCTGAAGACAATGAACAACTAGTGGTTTATGTCGATATTAAAGGAGCGGTAGCCAAACCAGATATGTACGCCTTGCCTATAGGTAGTAGAGTTTATGATGCGATAGAAATGGCAGGAGGCTTAACGGAAGAAGCCGCCACTGAAACGTTAAACCAAGCGAAACTACTTGAAGATCAGATGTTGTTGTACATTTATAGCTATTCAGATTTGGAACAGGCAGAGGCGACACCGAATTTAGGAATGGTTGAACCAGCTTATACTGAAGGACCTGATTCATTTAATGACAATGTATCTGGTGTTGTAAATATAAATTCAGCCACTGTAGATGAGTTGATGACTCTCCCGAATATTGGACCAAAAAAGGCTGCCGCAATCATTCAATTTAGAGAAGAGAATGGAAGCTTTAGTGTTGTAGAAGATATTATGGCTGTTTCAGGTATAGGTGAGAAGACATTCGAGAACCTAAAAGACCTCATTACGGTTTCGCCATGATTAATAAGTATTTACAAAACATTCAATATGAATGGCCATTTATTTTTCTGTTTATTTATGTCGTTTTACAGGCTTTTTATAACTTTAACCTTTGGCTGATATTACCTGTTATCGTCATTGCCTTAAGAATAATCACTTTGAGTAATCTGAAGACATTGATAACCGTTTCTGTCATGACTGTTTTTGTTATTGGATATGCTAGGTTTCAAGCAACTCTGTTTCAAAATCTCGAGCATTTACCCATAGAGTCGCAAGAAATGCGAGCCATTTTATATACGAATCCTTTTGATGTAAAAAGTGATGAGGAATCAGTCCGTGGTGAGGGTAAGGTTCAAGTCGTTCATCAATCTGAAAAAATCGAATTAAAAGTAAACTTTATTCAGTGGTTAGAAGATGACGACCCTCAATTTCAAAGCTTACGTGAAGAATCAACTGTTTGGTACGTTGAAGGAAAGTTTGAAAAGCTGGATGAAGCAAGAAACTTTGATGTATTCGATTATAAATCCTACTTAGCCACCCAAAACATCGCCTGGGAATTTGAAATTACTAATATATATCAGCTTAAATCGGACCTTTCATTTGTTGGTAAGTTAGATACATTCAGGTATACGTTATTGGAACCCTTTATTAAGCTAAACCATCATGAGTGGATTGCAATTCATAATAAGCTTCTTTACAATATCGACTCTGATACTTACCGGCATTACAAAGATAACTTTACTGCTTTAGGCGTTGCACCCTTTTTTGCGATATCTGGTTTTCATATATATTTCATTAGACGCTTATTAAACAATGTATTGCTCAGGTTAGGCATGCCGATTGAGTATGCAAAGATGTTAATTACGGTTTTGTTATGGCTTTACACGTGGTTAGTCGGTTGGCCGATTGGGGTCATCCGTGTCTTATCCATGAGTAGCTTAAGTTCTTTAAAAACAAAGTATCATTTACCTATCGCTTCTTTAGATAGCCTTGCCATCGTGGGGATTTTATTCATTTGTTTTAACCCATTAAATGTCTTGTCACTAGGCTATACTTTAAGTTTTGTGATGACTTTTGTTGTCATGAGTTATAACCAAGCCTCTCCAAGTAAACATAGTGCCATTCAAAGTATTGAAATGACTTTTGCCTGCTTGTTATTGTCCTGGCCAATTATAATGCAGACATCTTTTGAATGGAATGTGATTCAAATATTAGTAGTTATTTTGTTTACAGTCGTTTTTAATCATCTGATTATGCCGCTCGTCTTTTTAACGACTTTATGGATTGTATTTTCTTTACCGGGGTTAGAAACATTGAGTGCATGGTTAGATAGAGGTGTCATCTTCTTTAATGAACTGTTAAGTCAATCTGACGTATTTCATTCCTTTAATTTGATTGTCGGGAAACAGGCGCCAGTAATTTTTTATTTACTTATACTTGTCGCGTTATTTTTTATTGCTTGCATTCATGTTCGCCCATTTTTAAGTTATGGTGTCTTCTTGTTGATGTATTTAATTATTTTGTTTGGGGTACCATATTTGGACCCAACGGTTAAATTAACGATGATTGATGTGGGGCAAGGGGATGCGATGTTATTTCAATTAGGTCATCAACAAGGGAATTGGTTAATTGATACCGGTGGTAAGCGATTGTGGGAGCCGGTGGAAGTGTCGAATATCGACCATAGTTATGCAGAGTGGAATTTAATCCCCGCTTTAAAAGCCCTAGGTGTGAATCAATTAGATGGAGTCATTATTACCCATCCCGATATTGATCACATTGGGAACTTACAAGCTTTGTCTCAAGCGATCAATATTCAAGAATTATGGGTAAGTAATTATACTTTGGAGAGTGATATTTGGGAAGAGATTTCAGCTGAAGTTAAAGTGAATACTGTTGTGAGTTTAGACATGGGTCAAAGCTATAAGCATCCAACCGTTCCACTGACATTGTATAGCCCAGCGCTCTCTGATATTAAATATTCGCAAAGTGAATCCAATGACTCTTCATTGATTACCCAAATTGATATAGAAGGACTCGCGGTATTATCTTTAGGGGATGTGACTAAGCGAATAGAAACAAAAATCTTAGCCACCTATCCAGAAATCCGAGCGAATATTTTAAAAGTAGCGCATCACGGGAGTGACACAAGTACTTCTGAAGAATTATTGACACATACTCAACCATCTCTCTCCTTTATTTCTGCTGGGTTAGATAATCAATACGGTCATCCCCATACCGAGGTGACGGATTTGCTTAATCAGTACAGCATCCCTTATTTAAGTACTGAAAAAGTCGGTGCTGTTCAACTAACATATCACCCATTAAAGGGTTATCAAATACGGACAGTTATTAAGAAATAAGGGGGGATTTCAATGCAAACAAAGACCGTCATATCAACGTTTTAAGAGGGGTCGGAAATTTACATAAACTTTACAATAAAAGTGACAAAAAGTGATTGCTTATTTCAAATAATTAGCTATAATTATTTTGTTTTAAAAAAGTATACAAGGAGGTTTATATGAAATTTCAGTCACAACAATTAACAATTCGTCCCGCACAGGTCGACGATGCGAAGCAAATACAACAAATTTACACACCCTATATATTAAATACAGTCTTTAACTTAGAGGAAACGGTAGGGACCCTTTCGTATTATGAACAATTGATTATCGAAGCTCAAAGTCATCTACCTTTTTTAGTAGCAGAATACGAAGGAGCCGTCGTTGGTTTTGTTTATGTGAGTGAAATTTCATTTATGCTGAATCTAGTTAATACGTGTGCGTTAAGTATTTATGTAGCTGAAGATGCCCCGATTCGCGGTGTCGGTCAATCACTATTCACAGCTTTAGAAAGAACATTAACTGCTCTAGGTATGACTCAAATCATTGCGAATATTGTAGCAACGAATGAACGAAGCATTCGCTTCCATGAAAAGAACGGCTTCCAATTGCTTAGTACGTTCCCTCAGGCAGGCTACAAATTCGGCCAATGGCATGATGTTAAATGGTTTGGTAAAAAACTAGCTGCAGAGCCATTGCAATCAGAAGCCTTGCCAACAGAGAGTTTATCATTCTCTGTGTATTAAAATTACCTAGATTGTTTATAATATCTGCTTTTAAACTTATAAAAGTTATTGCAAAATGGGATTATATGACATAAATATCGTTGATATTGCGTTTATAAAATAATTATACAACTAACAGGAGGAAGTAAGTCGATGCAGAAGGTCTTTTTAAAGGTACTATTAGGTACAGTATTGCTTGGTAATATGCCAACACATTCTTGGGTACAGGCTGAAGAGATTCCCGAAGATATTCCACAAATTGAGATTACAGAAGAAGCGGTGCCAACAGATTATAATATCGTTAAATCTGATAATGTCCGTGCAGCTTGGACAGATTATGGGAGCTATGCTCAACCTAATGAAGAAGGATATGCCTACTATATTCATGCAGATCCAGATATTTCGTCAGAAATCTTCCCATTAGATGAAAATTCATCTGAAGATGTTTTATTATTTACTTTTGATGATGCGCCTCAAGAACCAGATAGCTATGCTATTGAGATGGCTCAAGTAATGAAAGAAAAAGATGTTAACGCCATTTTCCTAGTTAACGGTATGTATTTAGAGTCGGAGTGGGGCAGAGAGATTACCAAACAAGTGCATGATATGGGCTTTGAAATTGGAAACCATACACATACTCACCCTAATTTACGCGAATTAACATATGAAGAACAATACAATGAGATTGTTGCAACAAATCAAATAGTTGAAGAGATTACTGGCGCACCTGTTCGTTGGTTTAGACCACCTTTCGGTTTGTTTAATATGGATACTATCTTAATTTGTAATGAGTTAGGTTTACAATTAATGACATGGTCATTTGGTTATGATTGGATGGATGAGTATTTATCTGGTCCAGAATTAGCAGCCGTATCCTTAGATAATATGTATATCCGTCCTGGGGCAAACATTTTAATGCATGACCGTTCGTGGACGTTAGAAGCTTTACCAACAATGATTGATGGTTACCGTGAGTTGGGCTATCATATCGTTGACCCGTATTTGATTCAGCACCAAGAGAATAGTACGGAACCTTTATAAGTAGGACTAAAAGATTTAAATTAGATGTTAATCTAGTTTAAATCTTTTTTGTTTTACTTATGGTTCTGATATTATAGGTGTTAGTTGAATGATAGGAGAAAATCATGACAAATAAATTTCCAAAGAGTTTTCACTTTAAATTAAGTTTTATTATACTTTTTGTATTGTTAGGTTATTATCATAACCAAAATTTTATACAAGCGACTTTAAGTGATGAGTCATTAAATGTGAACGAATCATTGAATCTCATTATGAGAGAGGTAATGAAATTACCAAACAACGTGGAAAATGACGAAGGTATTTCTGAATATATTTCAGAATACGCCCAACCAGGTAATCAAGTTCCCTATCAAATCCATGAAAAAATATTACCGCATGACAATTATGCGATTGCTAAAGAATCTGCCGATCAATTTAATGCAGCGTTAGATAATCGTGCATTGAATGATGCATTTTTAAGACAAATGAATCACATGAGGGTTACAAAAGGTTGGGAGAAAATTCAATTTGGGGAACATCTTGAAGAAGGCGTCTTAAGACGAGTGGAAGAGATGGGAGAGTATCATTATTTAAGCTCAATAACAGCTGATGGGGCTGATTTTAGAGCACATTTTCCAAATGTTTCGGATGCAGAGTACCGCTTTGGCGAGAATTTATACGAACTCTATATATCCGCAGGGGATGTTCATCTGACAACTTGGGAGAATGAAAAGATATTAGCCGATTATTTATTCGATGTGTATGCTGATGCAGTGTCATTATCTAATTACGATATTTATCAAAGCCAATATGTTTCGATTTACGCATCACCGACAGATTATAGTGTCGATGAAGTACCATATGTAAGACTAGTTGTTTCATTAGTTTTAGATACTGAAGGAGGAATTTAATTGAAGAAGAGTTTTACATCTACTTTATTGAAAGGTCTTTTTAAAGGAACTTTAGGTTTACTTGCTTATGATTTTGCTTATCGACTAAAACATACGCGCAAACAAAGTTACCAAGCAGAAGTTAATTTAACAGAATTAGATATGCCATTACAACAAAACTTAGCTTGGATTGACGAAGAACATTATGAACGAGAGATGAACATTATCGCTCGTCCATATATTGAGCAATTTGAACATGCCGGTGAAATACCGGTGGGAGATGTTGCTTTATCATATTTATTTTATTTAAAAAATAGCAGTCGTCCGACAGTTTTTATTGTTCATGGTTTTAATGAGTATAAAGAGAAGTATTATGAAGTCGTGTATTATTTATTGCAGCTCGATTATAATGTGCTTATTTATGATGCGAGGGGGCATGGCTCTTCAAGAGTAGAAACTCGTAATTCTTTAATTGATATTCAACATTTTGATTACTATATTGAAGATTTAAAAGAAGTGATTGAAAGTATTAAAGAGACCTATGAATTGAACGAGCACTTTTATTTATTTGCTCATTCAATGGGTGGGGCAGTTAGTACAGGGTTGATCAAGAAATATCCAAAACTTATTAAAGCTGCGGTATTATCCTCACCAATGTTTAGTGTCGATACATATCCATATCCTAGATCTTTAGCTCATGCAGTAGCGAGTGGTGCCGGTTTACTGAACTTGGGTCATAAGCCGATTCCAGCTCAAGGAAGTAACGAATTCATAGAAGCATCAACGAATGCGTCTGAATATACTCCGAATCCAGATTTAACACATAGTCAGCAAAGAGAGAAATATGCATTTAATTTGCGATTGGAATCAGTTGCTCATCCAACTTCTGGAGGAACATACAATTGGTTGGCGACATCATTAGAGCAAGTGAATAAGATAGTGGATGAGTCAGCCTTGAAAAATGTTGAAACCCCGTTATTAGTATTTCGTTCAGTCGAAGACAAAGTCGTCCGAGGGGATGGAATTTTTACAGCTGCTACCTACTTACCTCAAGTTGAACTTATAGCGATAGACGATGCTGGGCATTGTATTTACCAAGAACATGACGAGATTACTAAACCATACTTCAGTTTAATCAGTTATTTTTTAAAGCAATATAATTAAAGTAAAAAACAGTAACAATTATTAATTGTCGCTGTTTTTTTAAAGTATTAATTTGTTTCGAAACCAACGATCATACCATTATGCTCTGCATAATAGCTACATAATGCACTCGTTACTCGTGTAGTAATTTTAGCGTTTGGATATTCTTTTAGAATTTCTTCTTCAAACGCTTTGGCAATATCTGGGTTAAGAACGTGAGATACTTCAATTTCTCCTCCATTATAACCTTTAGATTTTAATTCGTTAATCAAAGTCTTTAAAGCTCTCTTTTGACCTTTTGATTTATGAGCCAATTGAATCGTTCCTTCCGGAGTACGATTACCAATTAAGCGAATACCTAATAACCCAATCATTTGACCTAAAATCTTAGACACACGTCCATTATTAACTAAGTTATCTACAGATTCTAGCAGGAATGCTATATCTAGATTTTCATGGTAAGCATTCAATTCTTTTACAACGTCAT
Organism: Ruoffia sp. FAM 26255; assembly: GCF_045528525.1. Taxonomy (NCBI): domain Bacteria; kingdom Bacillati; phylum Bacillota; class Bacilli; order Lactobacillales; family Aerococcaceae; genus Ruoffia; species Ruoffia sp. FAM 26255. The sequence goes on from NZ_JBGQQX010000029.1 coordinate 16,987, forward strand.
CAAATTCAGCATCAGTTTCCGCTAATTCAAAAGCTTTTTTAGCCAATAAGTCCATTTCTGAACCAGCTGAGCGACTGTCAAAGATATGAATGTTTGCGTCAGGATTTCTCTCTAATGCAATGTCTTTTCCTAAAGAAGCACTATTGTAACTACCTGAAAGTTGAGAAGAGATCGTAAAGCAGATAACGTTCTCAGCACCTTCGAATCGATTCGCATAAACTTCTGGAGAAGGACACGCACTTGATGTTTTTTGTTTTGTATCTTTTAGTTCTGACAAGAAGTTCGCAATATCTAGGTCTGCACTATCTACAAATACCTCATTACCGATATTTATCATTAATGGAACGACTTCCAAAGCGACGTTTTGATTTGTTGTTTCTATTTCACGAATTGACGACCCTGAGTCGACAACTATTTTCCATTTTTTCACATTAATCACCTCATGTATGCATTATAATAAGTATATAGTAACCATCTTGTCATTTCAATTCTAAGCGATGAAGACAAGCATTATTGACGAAAAATTATGTATCAATTGTAAAAGAGGCGATAAATAGGTACAATAATAATAACGATTACATATAGTATGAAAGGGTGTGTCAAATGTTCTTAGGTAAAATTAATCAATGCAATGCACTAACACTGTTTAGTTTGTTCTTTGGTGCGGTCGGTGTTGGGTTTTCAATGATTGGAGAATCTCAATATACAATTATCTCCTTAATTATCGCTTCGGTCGGTTATATCTTTAGTTACCGTTTCACAGCGATGTTTGAGCGAGAAGATGCTCAAATTTCCTTTGATTTGGAATTTGATGTCTTAAGTAAATCCGTTGTTTATGCATTGCTACCAGCGTCATTATTAATATCTTTATCTTTAGGATCGGTATTATCGGTTATTGTCGCAGCATTATATATTTTAGCTGTTATTATTCGACTTGCGCATTTTAATCAAGCGATTGAATTTCAAGGAGAACAATTCGATGGGAAGACACAAGGTCTACCTTTAGGAGCAAGTGCGATTTTCATTCCGATTATTTCACTGTTAGGTTATGTGATACCAATGAATATATTCCAATATGTACTAGCTGTTGCTTATATTATTATTGGTGCAAGTTTTGTAGTTAAGTATCCTATTCCAAAACTACCGGAAAAATGGTTAGTTTATGTTTTAATATTGGCTCTTGTTTTAGTTGTAGCCTTTATTTTCTTAGGAACTTTGACGCCCGTCTTAGCTTAGTTTAGGATATTTCCGAACTTCCATTCCCTAGGGATTGAAGTTCGGTCTTTTTTTGTATTATAATCTATAAGGAATGTATAATGAAAGAGGTGTACACATTGCGTCTAAAAATACTACATACCAATGACTTACACGGACATTTAGATCATTGGCCCTTAATATCGAAGTTTATAGAAGAGAACCAGTCCTTGGCATCAGTTAAAGGTGAGGCACTTCTTACCATTGATGTGGGTGATGCTATGGACTCCGTACACCCATTGGTTGAAGCAACATATGGGAAGGTCATCGTTGATTTGTTCAATGAAGCTAATTATGATGTCGTTACACTTGGGAATAACGAAGGTTTAAACTTTTCCAAAGAACGCTTAAGCGACTTGTATGATCGAGCAGATTATTCCGTAACGATAGCGAATTTATTTGATAAAGATACGAAAGAAGTTCCTTCGTACGCTGAAAATATCGTATACAAAGAGATTGACGATATGAAAGTCGCTTTTATTGGGTTAACAGCGCCATATGAAACCTATCACTTAAACGGATATACCATTGAGAATCCAATTGATAGCTTACAAGATACCCTTCAACTTATAGATCAAGAAGACACGGATTTAATTATTTTGCTATCACATCTAGGTCTAGAAACTGATCGCTATATTGCGAATCTTTTTCCAGAAATCCAATTAATCATTGGAGCACATACCCATCATGTTCTTATTGAAGGTGAGTGGGAGAATCAAAGCTTTCTTTGCGCAGCTGGAAAATACGGAAATTTTGTCGGCTCAATCGACTTGTATTTTGACCAAGCAACAGATACTTGGCAGATGTCTGCAGAAGTTCTCTCCATTCATCAATTGAGTCAAAGATATAATCTACCCAAAGAATCGGACTATTATAAGCAAGAAGGAACAAAACAACTTGAAGAACGTTGGATTGCTGACATCCCTGAAACTTTTCAAGCACTTCAAACAACGGGAGCCAATTCCTTTATTCAAATGGCACTCAATGCGATTACTGAAGCAACCGGGGTAGAGAATGCTGTATTAAGTTCCGGTTTATTTCTAAGTGATTTACCTAGGGGACTCATTACTGAACATCACCTACATGAAGCACTACCTCATCCAATGCATTTAGCCATAGTGGAAATGAGTGGGGTGCATTTAAAGGAAATGTTAGCTGAGATGAGCCAACAAGCGGATGATTTAAGATACAAATTAATCAATGGGCTTGGTTTCCGTGGTAAGATATTTGGAGAACTTATTTTTAAAGGCATTGCTTATGATGAGCTGAAGCTTCAGTGGGAAGTGAATGGAGAAGCAATCATTGATGACAGACATTATCAGTTTGTGACGGTGGATCATATTTGGTTCTTACCATTTTTCCCAACGATAAGTGATTATGGGGATTCAAAGTTAATTTTCCCAGATTTTTTAAGACATACCGTTCGAAATTATTTAGAAAAAACATACCCAATAGAAGGAGGCAAGTGATTTGAGTAATAAAAAAACCATGACAAATCAACTTGAATCTATATTAGATGACATTATTCAAGGTGAAGAAGTCGAAGATAAACAAATTTATGTTATCGATGAAGAAACAATTCAAATTAGCACACAAGAATACCGCTTGTTAGAGAATTACCGAGAAGGGTTTGAACAAGAAGCCTTTACGAATCGTTATCAACCATTCTTTGAAAAGTTTGATTTTATCGTTGGAGACTGGGGGCATGACCAGTTACGTCTAAGAGGATTTTATCAGTTAGGAAGACGCAAAGTGCCACGCGATCAACAAATTGATTTCTTAGATGACTATATTAAAGAGTATTGTAATTTTGGTGCGGCTTACTTTGTCTTAGGTAAGGTGGAAGCTGTAGAGAAGTACAATCAATTAGAGAAACGTGAAACCAAACATAAGAAAGTTTCAAGAAAACCGAAAAAGCAAAGACCTAAAACACCTCATGTAACTACAACGACGGACAAAGAAAAAGCCGAAGATACTAGCTTTAATCCTAAAAATACCCGTCGTAAAAAAACCTTTAAAAAGAATCAAACTAAAGGTGAAGTAAACAAACCAAAAAAAGTCACTGAGAAAGTCAGTGAAAAAGTGGCTAATGATAAAAAATTCGTAATTAAGAAGGTGACAAACAAGAAATGACAAAGTATGAAGGTTATTTAGTCGATTTAGATGGGACGACCTATCGTGGGAAAGAACGAATTCCAGAAGCTGAGGTATTTATTCGTCATTTACTTAATGAGGGGTTCCCTTTTAAATTAGTGACAAATAATGCAACAAAGACGGTTGAGGAAATCGTTCATAATTTAAATTCTTACTACGATATTCCAATTGATTCTTCTCATGTTTATACTTCAATTATTGCTTTAGGGGATTATATTGAATTACATCATCCAGGAGCAAATGTTTATGTGTTAGGCGAAGCAGCTTTAAAAGAGCAAATGCTTGAGAGAAATTTTACAGTTGATACGAATAAGCCGATTGATATCGTTGTTCAAGGCTTAAAACGTGATGTTACTTACGACCAGTTAACTGTCGCTGTTCAAGCAATTCTTGCTGGAGCTGAATACGTGGTGACAAATACGGACCGATTAATACCAACTGAAACTGGAATGAATCCAAGTTCGGGTGCTATTACTGCCTTTATACAATTTGCGACGAGAAAAGAACCGATTATTATCGGTAAGCCTAATAATCCAATTATGGAAGGGGCACTTAAGCAACTTGGAATTGATAAAAGCAAGGTTTTAATGATTGGAGATAACTACGATACAGATATTATGGCTGGAATGAATATGGATATGGATACGTTGTTAGTTTTAACAGGTGTCACTGTAAGAGAAGACTTAGAAATGATTCAAAAGCAACCAACTTATATCATTGAATCACTTTCAGAATGGAAGCATGCATAATGGATATACTAAAACGAATAGTAAGCAGTCTTGTCATCCTTTTATTTGCTATCTGCTCATCAATTACAGCTGTCATCTTTATATCACCATTTTTATACAGATTATGTATTGGTTGGTTTAATTTAACAGATATCTCAGGTTTAACCCAAGCACAATTGCTTGAAAATTATGATACTATGTTAAGTTACTTAGTGAATCCAACAGTCCATGATTTAAATATGCCTTACTTTAGTATGTCAGAAGGTGGGGCACAGCACTTTGAAGAAGTGAAGGTATTATTCTTTATTAATTTTGTCATCTTAACAATTTTATTCTTATTAACGATCTGGGCCATTTCATACATTAAGAAACGGAATTGGCAATTAGTTATGGCACCACATTTTACGTTTAAATTAGCCTTTCCATTGATTTTATTATTTTTCATTGTCGTAGCATTTGATCAAGTATTTATACTTTTTCATCAATTGTTATTTAATAATGATTTATGGCTGTTCAATCCCTTGGAAGATCCGGTTATAACTGTATTACCTCAGGAATTTTTCATGATATTATTTATTCTTGCTTTATTAGTTTATGAATCAATTATCTTAGGTATTCGAAAAATTGTATATTGGAATAAATAAAAAAAGTGATGTGCCCTCGGGCGCATCACTTTTTCTTAATTTTCATGAGAATCTTCATAAGATTCTTCAGGTGTAGTATTAACGTTTACCTCATCTGTTTGAGGTTGAGAGTGGGCGATTCGACTTGCAGCGGCTGCAGCAAGAGCGCCAACAATATCATCAATGAATGTATTACAATGTTCATCTTTACTGTCATTTAACTCACCGATAATACCAGGTTTTAATTTATCGACATAACCAAAGTTAGTTAAACCAATCGAGCCATATACGTTAACGATAGATAAGACTAACACTTCATCAATCCCATATAACCCTTCATCTCGCATGAGTAAGTCATTTAAGACAGGTGAGAACTGTTGTCTCTCCGCTGCGATGTCGATTTCAATTCCTGTAATGACTGCATTTTGAACTTCACGTTTCTTCATCACCGCAATAACATTTTCTAAACAATGGTCGAGTGTTAAATCATCAATATAATCTTTTTGTAAATCATAGACAATTTCAGCAATTGATTCTAATCTAACGCCACGTTCTTTTAATAAGTAGTGAGCTTGATCTTCTAGACGACTTTGTTTTATAAATTGTTCATTTTTTGTCATAGTATCTCTCCTTAGAATAAATCTGAGCTGTGAATTGGTGGGTTAACGTTTGTTGGATCAATTTTTAATAGGGCATCATTCACTGCTTGAGGAGCTTCACCAAAACCTGTCGCAATAATTTTTACTTTGCCTTCATAGTTGGCAATATCACCAACAGCATAGATGCCAGGTATGTTCGTTTTGTATTGAGCATTGACTTCAATTGTATTTCGATTGAGGTTGAATCCCCAATTCCTAATTTCGCCAATACTTGATGTAAAACCGTAACTGACAATAAAGTTATCCACATCCAAAGTAATTATCTCATCTGATTTAGCTTTCTTCAAATTAATCGATTGAATACGACTATCGTCACCTTGGACGGATTCTGGAATATAAGGAGTTAATAACTCGACTGTGGAATTTTCTAATTGTTTCACACTACTTTCAACAGCTCGGAATTTATCGCGACGATGGATTAAATACACTTTATTCGCTAACGGTTCTAAGGCTAATGCCCAATCAACCGCAGAATCACCACCACCACAGATTGCTACCGTTCTTCCAGTAAATTGTTCAATGTTATTAACATAGTAATGTAGATTACTTTCTTCGTATTTCTCTATTTCTGGTAATTTTAATTTTCTAGGAGAAAAGGCGCCATTACCGATCGCTAAAATAATGGTACGTGAATAATGAATCTGTTCACTGGTAATAATTTCAAAATATTCAACGCCATCCTCAGTCATCTTTTTATTTACATTTAAAACTTCTTCTCCCAATTGAATTGAAATATCAAAGCGAGAAATTTGTTGAATAAGGTTTCTTTCTAATTCATCGCCTTTAATTGCAGGGTAACCAGGAATGTCATAAATATTCTTCTCAGCATAAAGATGGGCAGGTTGTCCACCTAAGGACTCTAGACTTTCAATAATCTTCGTTTTCGCATTTCGTAAACCTGCGTAAAACGCTGTAAATAAACCGACGGGCCCTCCGCCAACAATTGTTATATCAAACAAGGACTCTTCAAAACTCAAAGTATCACACTTTCTATAATATTATAATAAAACTAAACGTAGAAAAATGGCAACAAAACCACCAGTTAAAGTACCAACAATGACTTCACTCGGTTTATGGCCAAGATAACGGTTAATAATCATTCTTTCATAATCATCAATATCGTAACTTAAAATCAAAGGATTATCCTCAACTTCATCATAGCTTATGTCATCAGATATATAATCGATCTCAGCTAAATGTTTACGGGCTAATATATCTAAGACAATACCTTGTTCACCACTTTGTCGACGGACACCCATCGAATCGAACATAATAATGACTGCAAATACAGTCGATATGGCTACATATGGTGAATTAAAACCATATTCTAAAATCAAAGCCGTCGTTAAACTACTAACTGCAGCCGAGTGAGAACTGGGCATACCACCTGTAGAAGTGATTAAATTTAATTTTGCACTTTTTCGATTGGTTAAATAAGCTATAGGATATTTAATCAGCTGTGCAAATAATATTGAAACCAATGACGCAATTAAAGGGAAATTCATAAATAAACCAACCTTCTTATTTTTTTAATATAAATTAAACTAGATGCCTAAGTATCTTTTGAAAAATAATCGTTTATAACTCTCCTTCAATAATATCAAAAATTATTTGATATAACTATTAAAACATTTGTTAAACATAACAAAGTGAATTAGTATATAATGTATATAGAAAATATAAGGAGGAGTGAATTATTTTGACAAAATTTCCACAATTAAACACAGAAGAACTGAATGTTGATATTACATTACATACGAACAAGGGTGATATTGATTTAGCTCTATTCCCGGAGGTAGCTCCAAAGACAGTAGAAAACTTTAAAGAATTATCTAAAAAAGGGTATTACGACGAAATTATCTTCCACCGTATTATTAAAGACTTCATGATTCAAGGTGGAGACCCAACAGGAACAGGTATGGGTGGAGAGAGTATCTATGGTGATGCTTTCGAAGATGAATTCTCAGCAGAAGTATTTAACTTATATGGCGCATTATCAATGGCTAATGCTGGACCTAACACAAATGGAAGTCAATTTTTCATTGTTACAGCTCCGAATGTACCTGCACAAATGCTAGGACAATTAAAAGAAGCTGGATTCCCAGAAGAAATTATTGAAGCTTATGAAGCAAAAGGTGGGACACCTTGGTTAGACCACCGTCATACAGTGTTTGGTCACGTAGTAAATGGTATGGACGTAGTCTTAGATATTCAAGCTCAAGAAACTGGTGCCCAAGACAAGCCCGTAGAAGATATTGTTATTACGAGCGTTACTGTTAATGAGTAGCCTACTATAAAGTAAAGGGTGGATATACATTGACAAAAGAATTTAGAATTGGGGATGTAATCCAAGGAGAAGTAACCGGTATTCAGAATTACGGCGTCTTTGTAAAATTATCAGATACAGAACAAGGTTTAGTGCATATTTCAGAATGCAAACACGGTTATGTATCTGAATTAGATGATTTTATTAATATTGGCGACAAAGTTAAAGTCAAGATTATCGATATTGATGAATATACTCGGAAAATTAGTTTGTCTTTTAGAGCGTTACAACATTTAAATACACCACCGTTTCCATCAAAATCAAAAAAGTATCCTAAAAGATATTTACCGAAGATTGGTTTCAAGACATTAGGACAAAATATGCCTAAAATTATTGAAGATGGTTTAAGACAAATCGAAGAGGATCAAACTAATATTCTAGGAAAAAATGAGGAGAGATATTAATGACAAATTTAAAATTTGATTATACAAAAGCTTTATCATTCTTTAAAGAACATGAATTAACTCAGATTAAACCATATATTGAATTGGCACATAATCAACTTCATGATAAAACGGGTACAGGAAATGACTTCTTGGACTGGATCGATTGGCCAGAAACATACGACAAAGATGAGTATGCACGCATCAAAGCAGCTTCAGAAAAAATTAAAGCAGATTCAGATATTCTTATTGTAATTGGTATTGGTGGATCATACTTAGGAGCGAAAGCAGCAATCGAATTTCTAAATGATTCATTCTACAATATTAAAGCAGGGCAAAAAGGAACACCTCAAGTTATCTTTGCTGGTAATAGTATTAGTTCGACTTATTTACATGATCTAGTTGATTTAGTAGGAGACCGTGACTTCTCGGTTAATATTATTTCTAAATCAGGTACTACAACTGAACCTTCAATCGCATTCCGTGTATTTAAAGAATTATTAGATAAGAAATACGGTCACGAAGAAGCAGTTAAACGCATTTATGCAACAACAGATAAAGAGAGAGGCGCTCTAAAATCAGAAGCAAATGCTGAAGGATATGAAACATTTGTTATTCCTGACGGTATTGGAGGACGCTTTACTGTATTAACTGCTGTAGGTCTATTACCGATTGCAGTCGCAGGTGGAGATATTGATGCTTTAATGGAAGGTGCACGCGAAGCAATGGAAGAGTACAGTAATCCAGATGTTATGGAGAACAGTGCTTACCAATACGCAGCAATTCGTAACTTCTTCTATAAAAAAGGAAAAGATATTGAAATTCTGGCTAACTATGAACCAGGTATGCAATACTTCTCTGAATGGTGGAAACAATTATTTGGTGAATCTGAAGGTAAAGACCAAAAAGGCATTTACCCAGCAAGTGCAAACTTCTCAACAGATTTACACTCTATTGGACAAACAATCCAAGATGGACAAAGAAATATCTTTGAAACGGTATTAAAAGTTGAAACACCAAGACATGATATCGATATTCCAAAAGCTGAGGAAGATCTAGATGGTTTAGGTTACTTAGAAGGAAAAACAATTGACTTTGTTAACACTAAGGCGTTTGAAGGAACTTTATTAGCTCATACGGACGGTAATGTACCGAACCTATTAGTAACAATTCCAGCTATGGATGAAAAATCTTTAGGACACTTAATCTACTTCTTTGAAAAAGCAGTAGGAATCTCAGGATACTTAAATGGCGTTAATCCATTTGATCAACCAGGAGTAGAAGACTACAAACGTAATATGTTTGCTTTATTAGGTAAACCAGGATTCGAAGATCTAGCTAAAGAGTTAAACGAACGACTATAAGCTTAGAACAAATATATAGAAACAAATAGGATTGAAGGCTACTTTAAGTTGTCTTCAATCCTTTTTGTGTTTTAAGTGACATTATTATAGAAGGAAACGGATTGTGTAATAATTAAAATACCTCTATATAATGGAAAAAACATAAAGCGAAACAATAATAAAGCAAAACTAAATAATAAAATAAAAGAAATTACAAAAATATATTGACTCCTACCACAAGTTAGTGGTATATTATTTCTTGTCGTCACAGGACGTTGTAACAATGTCTGGCGATAACTTAGTAAGTTTACATAGAATTTACATAAAGTTTACAAAAAAACGAAAAAAGTATTGACGAAATGATTCGTCGATGATACTATAACATAAGTTGCTACTACAACATGTGTAGCGCTTACAACTTTTGAAGCAAGTTATAAATTTGTTTCAAAAAATGCTTTACAGAATGTGCAAAGCATGATAAGATACAAAAGTTGTCATTTGAGATCACCTCACCTTGAAAGAAATAATAAAAGTGAAAAAAGTGATTGACACATACAAGTCAAACATGTTACTATTTAAAAGTTGTCATTTGCGACAACCTTTAAACGAGGCAGCGCTGATAAAAAAGCGAAAAATATTGTTGACACAATATAGCCCGCATGATAAGATATGTAAGTCGTCAAACAGCGACAACATCACAACGAAGTGTTAAATGAATTTAAAAATTATTTAAAATCTTCAAATAAGTTGTTGACTTCGAGTCACAACCGTGATATTCTATAAAAGTTGTTAAAATAAACGACATCACTTCGAAATGAAGTTGAGAAAATACTTTTAAAAAAGTGTTGACATCCACTTCACAAACGTGATATACTATAAAAGTTGTTGTTCAACAAAACGACAACGAAAGCTCATTGAAAACTGAACAAAGATAAACACACCAAATGTGTAAGGGGATCTGTTCTACGGAACAGACAACCAAACAATTTCGCTGGACGACCACCAGTTTAAAAAAGGTCAACAAAGCTAGAATAGTAATGAGCA
>NZ_JBGQQX010000030.1:0-28265 GCF_045528525.1 Ruoffia sp. FAM 26255
AGTCAATGGATTTAAATCAGTCATCACGTTAATTTTTTGAATCAATCGTCTACAAGGGAGAAGTATGCCTTCAAACAAACAAGAGAATCGTAAGAAGGTTCATTTAGTTAAAATCTACTTCGAGAACGCACTATTTTGTAGAAAAATTCCCAATTTTTCCAAGAACGATTAATTTATTCAAGAAACCAGCTTAAATTATAGAGCTATGAATTATTCAGGCTTGTTAATTATAAGCGAGTTATTATATAAATTCAAGTAAACCATTCAAATAAATCTATGAATACGATTTATTATCTAAAAATAAAAGAACCAGCTATAAATCGCTGGTTCTCGTGTTTATTTCTCAGTTTCATACAATTGATATTTCTTATATTCTTGTATAATATGTTCGGCCATTTCTTCGATAGATTGATTTTCTACACTGACGATATGTGCGTCAACTTTATCGAATAAATCGTTCGCAAACATTAATTCAGTTTTCACACGATCAAGACTTGAATAGGTCGCATTCTCATCTAGACCTAGAAACTTCACTCTTCCTTTACGAATGTCACTAATGTATTTAGGCGACGCTGATAAGCCAAATATCTTTTCTTTTGGAATTTCAAAAATTTCTTGTGGTATGTTGGCCTCAGGAAAGATGGGTAGATTCGCAACTTTGTAGCCTTTATTAGCTAAATACATACTTAAAGGAGTCTTAGATGAACGAGAAACGCCTAAGATAACGATATCAGCTAATTTAAAGCCGCGTCGGTTTTGACCGTCATCATATTTGACCGCAAATTCAATGGCTTGAATTCGTTTGAAGTATTGATCATCCAAATTATGTAAACTTCCACTCTGTTCACTCGGTTCTTTGTGAGTGATCGTTGAAATATGCTGTATCAAACCATGAATCGGATTAAAGTAAAACAAGTCATTCTTTTGAGTGAATTCCTGTGTAAAATGGTGCAAGTCTTCATTAACTAAGGTTGCAACGACTGTGGCATGATGCTTTAGTGCATCTTCTAAAATCTCAGTTAATTCTTCTAACGTATTAATAAATGGAAATCGCTTAACACTTGAATCAGTGAAAGTCGGAAACTGTGCAAGTGCGGCATTTGTTACCCTAATCGCTGTTTCTCCAACTGAATCTGATATAACATAAAATGTTTGGTGATTTTTTTCTTGCATTAAGCATCCTCCTCTGAACTTAACTCAACTAGTAAATCAATTATATTCGTCTTAGACATCTTGCCAATAACTTGATCGTCTGAACTAATTACAGGTAAAGAATCAATCTGATGATTGGATATTAATTCCGCTGCTTTCAGCACCGTCATTTCTGGTGTAACCGCAATGATGTTAGGCATACGGGTCATGACAATTGCGACGGCGGTCTTCTCTGCTTGACCTGCAATCAAACTTCTTAGTAAGTCTTTTCTTGATACAACTCCGATGAGACTTTTAGACGTTGAATCCGCTACATAAAGTGAACCAACATCGTACATGAATAATGAAGTAATCGCATCATTTACCATTGTATCCGGGTAAACAATGACGGGTTGAATCATCACGTCCGCCACTTTATACTGATTAAATTGCTCAAACAAAAGTGACTGAGGTTCCAGTCCTGAATAGATATAACCGACTTTCGGTCTAGCATCCAGAACCCCGGTCATTGTTAAGACAGCCAAGTCACTTCTCAACGTCGACTTTGCTAAACCAAGCTCTTCAGCAATAACATCACCACTTACCGGTTCTTTACTTTTAACAATTTCAACAATTTGTTTCTGCCGTTGTGTGAAATTCATATTAGTCCCTCACTTTATCATCTTACTAACGTGCTTATTGTTTTAATTTGATTGCGCTTTGAGCTACTGACATTTGAGCGATTGGAATTCGGTAAGGTGAACATGACACGTAAGAAAAGCCTAATGAAGCAAATAATTCTACTGATTTCGGGTTTCCACCATGCTCACCACAAATACCTAATTTCATTGTTGAGTTTACCTTCTTAATATTTTCAATCGCTATCTGGAGTAATGCACCTACACCTTCTTCATCCACGCGTTGAAATGGATCATAGGCGAGTACACCTTCATTCACATACTGGTTTAAGAATTTTCCTGCATCGTCACGAGAATAACCAAAGGCCATTTGTGTTAAATCATTTGTACCAAAACTACAGAAGTCACTGTGTTGCGCAATTTTATCCGCAATTAAACTTGCTCTAGGTGTTTCAATCATCGCTCCAATTGTATACGCTAATTGAACTTGATGTTCTTCTAATAGAGCTTCAATGCGCTCTTGGATAATTTCTCTTAAGTAAGCCGTTTCACGCTCTGTACTTACTAATGGTATCATAATTTCAGGCTTAACGGCTATATCTTTATTATTTAATTCAATAGCTGCTAACATGATTGCTTCTGCCTGCATCAAATATAATCCTGGGTAAGTCATAGCTAAGCGGCAACCACGGTGTCCGAGCATTGGATTTAATTCTTTCAAACCTGTCAGCCTTTGCGAAATATCTTCAACTGAAACGTTTTGTTGGCTCGCAACGATTTCAATGTCTTGCTTTGAATTAGGTAGAAATTCATGTAATGGCATATCAAGTAGACGTATGACTGTTGGTTTATCTTGAATCAATTCAAAAATCTCTCTAAAGTCATTTTGTTGATGGATTAAAATCGATTCTAATGCATCTTTTCTTTCGTTATCACTGTTAGAAAGGATAAAGCGACGTAATTCACTCAAAGGTTCTGGTTGAAAGAACATGTGCTCAGTTCTAACGAGTCCAATTCCTGTCGCACCAAAATCTAAACCAGCTTGAATATCTAAAGGAGTCTCTGCATTCATCCGAACTTTTACTGTCGCAATGTCATTTGCCCAAGACATCACAGTATGGTAATTCTCATCTAAATCTGAATTTCGCGTTTGAATCGCTCCGACATAGAGTGAACCTGTGTCCCCATCGACTGAGATGATATCCCCTTCAATTAAACTACCACCAGGATAACGTAGAGATTTCTGCTCCTCATTAATCTCAAGTACATCACAACCTGCTACGCAACATTTCCCCATACCTCGGGCAACGACAGCTGCATGAGAAGTCATCCCACCATGATTTGTAACGATTGCTTCACTGACACTCATCCCTTCAATATCTTCGGGTGAAGTTTCATGACGCACTAAGATGACAGGTTTACCTAGTTCCGACCATTCTTTCGCTGTTTCAGCGTCAAATACTATGTGCCCCGTCGCTGCTCCTGGACTCGCTGGCAGACCATTGTCTGTCACTAATTCAGCTTGAGCTAAGTCTTTCTCATCAAAAGTTGGATGTAATAGTTGATTAATCGATTCAGGATCAATCGTTAACAAGGCTTCTTCTTTAGTTAAGATGCCTTCATTAACAAAATCGGCGGCGATTTTGAACGCTGATTTAGCCCCTCTCTTTCCATTACGAGTTTGCAGTAGATGTAACTTTCGGTCTTCGATTGTAAACTCCACATCTTGCATGTCTTTGTAATGTTGTTCTAATTTATTAGTCATGTCTAGTAATTCAGTATAGATTTCTGGCATACTTTCATTTAAACGATTAATAGAGATGGGTGTGCGAATTCCAGCCACTACATCTTCACCTTGAGCATTCAATAGGAATTCGCCATATAATTGGTCTTCTCCTGTTGATGGGTTTCTTGTGAAAAGAACACCCGTACCACTTTCTTCGTTCTTGTTACCGAAGACCATCTCTTGAATTGTTACTGCCGTTCCTATTGAATCTGGAATATTATTTAATTTTCGGTAAATTTTGGCTCGATCATTATTCCATGATTTAAACACCGCTTCAACCGCACCCATAATTTGTGCTTTGACATCTTGTGGGAATGCTTTCCCCGCTATCTCCATATAGATATCTTTATACTGGTCAATGATAGCTTTTAGATCCTCAGCTGTTAATTCGAAATCTTGGCTATAACGTTTATTTCTTTTAACTTGATTTAAGATATTATCAAAGTGTTTCATATCAATACCATAAACAACATTTCCATACATTTGCAGAAGTCGACGATAACAATCATAAGCAAAGCGTTCATCTTGTGTGATTTGTGCAAAGCGGGCAACGTTCGCATCATTCAAGCCTACATTCAATATTGTATCCATCATTCCTGGCATTGAAATCGTCGCACCACTTCTAACTGAAACTAAGAGTAAATTTTCTGTGTCCGAAAAACCTTTCTCTGAACTTTCCTCCAAGCGAATTAATGCAGCATTTATCTCTGATTGTGTCCTTGTATCCAATTCCTCACCCTGTTCCAAGTAATCGATACATGTTGCCGTCGTTATGACAAAGCCTTTAGGTACTGGTAAACCTAAGCGCGTCATCTCAGCTAAATTACTCCCTTTACCACCTAATAACTCTTTCATCTCTAGACTTCCTTCATTAAAATCGTATACATGTTGCATAATATATTCCTCCTAAATTATTTAATGCGTCGTAATAAGAATTATATAATACGCATTATATAAAAGACATATGATGATTGAGTGCAACATATATATTGTTTCGTATAAAGAAACAGCCTATGCTCAAAGCATAGGCTGTTAAACAATTAGTCATTGTAATCTTTAATCGCTTTACGCGAAAGCAAAATTCGATCAATCGCATCTTCATAATGTTTTGATGCATAAGTATGAAATAAAATATCCACGACATAAAACTGTACATGCAAAGAAGCAGTCGCCGCGCTACGATATAATTGTTCATTCGCTCTAACATGACGTATTGTTACGTCGGCTTCCTCAGATAAACTATTCTTTCCAAACTGTGTAATCGCCATCGTCTGACAACCTGCTTTATTTGCAAGTTGCATTAACTTTATCACTTCTTTTGTTTCACCCGAGTTAGATATACCCACGAACAGAGCCTTTTGTTGATTCCCTGTTATGAGAGTAATCATCACATGTGCATCTTTTTCAACAATCGCTATCTTGCCAATACGGCGCCACTTTTGGGAAAAGTTCTCTGCCACGAGGTGAGAGGATCCCACTCCATATACATAAATAACATCTGCCTCTTCAATTTGCTGAATGGAAGCATTGACTTCTTCTTCTTTAATTAATGATGTTGTATCAACTAAAGATTGATGCGCATTTCCCAATAATTTTTCTTTAATTTCATAAAAATTCGCATCCTCACTTATATCAGAGTAACCTGAATCGGTTAATTTTGATAATTCGCTGGAAATCATTAGTTTCAACTGGGTATATCCATCAATATCTAAGCGTCTACAAAAACGAACCACGGTTGGAGCACTGGCACCCGCTTTTTCTCCCAACTGCTTAGCTGAAAGATAGATTGTGTCTTCTGGTGCATCTATAATTGCTTGAGCAATCTTCTTTTCCGCCTTAGGTAAACTCTCTTTGATTGATTTTATCAAGCCAATAATATTTGTCTCAGCCAAACAATCCACACCACTTTTCTATAATATTAACGATTTACTTGAAGTTTAAATTTTTGCCAAGGTTTTATATCATCTAAGATAAACATTTCCTCTTCTCTTACTCTTCCTACAACATTACTCTTACCGCTGTTTTTCATATCCTTGAGGGCAATTTGTAATTCTCCAGCATAATGTCCGTACTCACTACTTTCAATAATGACATCACCTCGTCGGATGACTTCTACTGGATTTATGACATCAAACTGGTGTCCTTTGTATTTTACTCGGCTTTGGGTAGAGCGAATCATATTTTCACTGATATCGCCTCGGTTAAAGTGCAATGTATCGAATAAAATAGCTGTTTCAGTTTCAGGTAAATTCTCAATTGGATCAACGTTAAATACCGGCATTGTTAGATCTAATTCTTTTACTTTTTGTAATTCGTCCTCTGTTGGGAAGCAGTTAGATATAATTATATCATCGATTAGGTTCAATGTAATATAATGTTTTAATTGAACATCTAAAGGTAATTCCCGATGAATCTCTAATGTTGGCAGACCATCCGTGACTGGCCAAGGTCCATATGTATCTTTATTCTGACTTGTAATAAAGGCTGCCGTTCTTAACCCATATTGGCTAAATCGCTTTGTACATGCTTTGAAGAAATCGATTCCTAAACCACTATAACGGTGTGGATAAAAGTTATGACAAGCGATTAAATTATATTGGTTAGGTTGATAGTCCATGATGGTATCAATCGTATGTACATTATTACTCATATTAATCTCAATCAGCAAATCTTGCTCATTAAAAGTCATTAAAGCCTCTTCACTTCCGGTGAAGCCCATGTCTAAACGCAAGCCATCTGCCCCAATCTCTTTAAAGAATGATAAATCATCATAACTTATGTTTAACTTCTCAAAGATACGAGGGGCCACATCAACAATAATTTCAAAGCCAAGGTCTTTAGCATACTGATTCACTTCTATAAATTCAGATATGATTTGATCTTTGTCACCATCAGCTGATAGAAGACATGAAAAGATTCGACTGAAGCCACTTTCTGAAGCGGCTTTAATATATTCTTTGATACGTTGACTGTCATCTTTTTCTGGATAAATTGATATTCCTAGTTTTCTCATAATTACCTACCTTTTTACTTAATAAACGCCCTAGATTAGTAGGACGTTTGAATGTGTGATGATATTTTATTCTGCGCTTGTATCTTGTTGTTCTTCGGCTAATAATTGGTTGTCATAAGTACGAACAAATGGATAATAAATTAAGACAGCGATGAGTGTTAAGACAATATTTAGTACTGCTGCTCTCCAGTCATTCCCCATAGAAAGGAAGGCTCCTATTGGGCCAGGTAACGTCCACGGTGCACTTGCGACTGTTCGACTGACAAATCCCCATTCTGTTGCGTACCAGGCAATTACAGCATTCACCATTGGAGCAACCGTGAATGGAATCATTAATGTTGGGTTCAAGACAACTGGTGCCCCGAAGATTAATGGCTCGTTAATATTAAAGATTGCTGGAACTAACGCTGTTTTACCTAAGGTTTTCCCATAAGTAGATTTAGTTGCGAACGCAAGTAATAATGCAAGACCAATCGTTGCTCCTGCACCACCGATATAGATAAACCATTGATAAAATGGCTCTGGAGCTGTATTCTGAATGGCTTCACCCGCAGCTAATGCGGTTGTATTTTGCTCTAAAAGGACTAACCATAAAGGTCGAGCTAAAGATCCAACAATGGATGCACCATGAATACCAAAGATCCAGAAGAAATTCGTTAAGAACGTTAATAGTAATACCGAACCTAATGAGTCAGAAGCTGAAATAAGTGGTTCCATAATTGTGGCAATAATTCCGTGAACATCAATTTCCATCCACATTGTAATTGCTGATACGACAATTAGAATAATAGCTGTTGGCGTTAGGGCTTCAAATGAACGCGCCACTGAAGCAGGAACTTGTTCTGGCATAGAAATCTTGAAACCACTCCGTTGAGTAAATCGATACACTTCGACGGCAAAGAAGGCACTCAGTATCCCGATAAACATCCCACCGGATCCAAGGTTTGCCATTGGAATATTAAAGCCAGCTGGAATTTGTTCTAAATAAGTTGCCAATTCAGGGTTTTGTGTAGCTAATTCAGTCACGCCATCAGTGACTGCAGGTATCATCACCGGGATGACAGTTAATAGATAAGCTAATTCTGCTAAAATCCCGCCTGATAAACCATCTAATTCGTAAGATTTTGCTAAAGAATACCCAATTCCAAAGACAGCATATAAGGTCATAATGTACATTGACATTCTATAAGGTAATAGAATCTTGAATTGATTCTCCATAATCCAATTTGAAATACCCCATGATTCAGGTAATGAGTTTGGTAAAAAGGCAATAACCATAAACATAGAAGCAACAATAATGATCGGTAATGTCGCAACAATACCATCACGAATGGCTCTTAAGTGACGTTGCTCACCTAATTTTGCCATCGGTGTCGAAAGATGTGAATCAATCCAATTCGCTATGTTTTCAAACATTTTTTATCCTCCTTAGTTGAATAAATCACTGGCTTCTTTTTTAATTTGCTCTAATAAAAATTTCCCACCGATGGGTGAATAACCTTTAGGTGCAATTAATAAGATTGGCACATTGGCTTTGTCAGCGTCTGCTTTAAACGTATCAAATCTGTGACGCACTTGCGGTGCTACTAATGCTAAATCATACTCTCTTCCTACTTCATCAGAAAAGGCAGAAGTACTTATTTCATTAACTTCAAAATCCAAACCATCTTTTTGAGCTGCTTCTTTCAACGACTTCGCAGCAATGGCACTCGACATTCCACCGGCACAAACTAATAATATTTTCATTCTAATTCCTCCTTAAAATAAGACAGCAGCATAATAAATTCCAAATAACATGACAAAAGCTAAGACTGAAAACACGCCCCCTAACCAAAGAAAAGCTTTACCTAGTTTCTTTTTGTTTTGAATTTTTTCTTGGATAAAACCTATACCATAACCAATGACTAGACTTAATAGTGTAATTACTACTAAAAGCATATTTCTTGGAATGTATTCAATAATAGTCATTCCAATGGTAAATATTATAAATATATACAACATCAGTAAAAAGGCATTTTTGAAACTGAGTGTTGGAACTTGCGTTCTTGCTTTTGTTTCTGCTTTGTTTTTAGCCATCATCATCACCTTTCACCTTTTATGCTTAACTTAATTTCTTCTCCAACTCATTCAATCGTTTATTCTGTCTAATGAGTATATTCGCTAAATCCCTTACTTCCATCGCAGTCATCAAGTGATCTTGGGCATGGACGAATAAAACTGAAACCGTAATATGGTTTCCATTCACTTCATCCGTAATAATGCTTGTTTGTACTTTATGTGCTTTTTTCAAAAACTCATTCGCCTCAACAAGTAATTCCTCGGCTTTCTCGTACTCCCTTTTTTCTGACGCTTCGATTGCTTCATAGGCTAATGACTTCGCATTGCCTCCATTAGAAATAATCTCGAAAATAATTTCTTCCATTTCATCGCTCCTGTCTCATTTTTAATGAATGCGTTTTCACACATTGATAATAACATACATTTACTTAAATTGAAATATCATTTCGTTTATTTTAAAAATAAATGAAATTTTCTTCAATAATCAGCAAAAAAACTCAACAAGATTTTGAGCTTGTTGAGCTATTATAATATTTAAGGTGCGTATTGAATTTTACCTAAGATGGCTGGTTTTGAAGCGCCAGTGGCACTTAGGACATTTGACGGTTGTTTATGAAGAGTTTCGTTGGCTAATATAACAAACGCAATCGCTTCTTTCGCATCTGAATTGAACCCAATATCCTCCTGAACTAAAATAGACACTTCTGGCATTAATTCTGACAAGTACTTTCTTATGGCTTTATTATGACTTCCCCCACCAGAAATGATTAATTCATCGAGAGTATGTATTTTCTCTACGTATTCGTAGTAGTGATAACTGATGCAATACGCTGTGAACCAAGTTAGTGTCGCCACGACATCTTCTGCTTTACT
Source organism: Ruoffia sp. FAM 26255 (assembly GCF_045528525.1). Classification (NCBI taxonomy): domain Bacteria; kingdom Bacillati; phylum Bacillota; class Bacilli; order Lactobacillales; family Aerococcaceae; genus Ruoffia; species Ruoffia sp. FAM 26255. The sequence goes on from NZ_JBGQQX010000030.1 coordinate 9,500, forward strand.
TGATTTATATCTTTCTAATATAGACGCCACATAATCATCGCCAAACATTTCTCGACCTGTTGATTTTGGAATGGGTAACTTTAAATATGGATGACCTTTCAATTCAGCTTGGAGTTGAGGAATGAATTCACCACTCAAGGCTGATTCTCCCCCTTTATCATAGTTTTTCTGAAAATAATGTTTCATTGCCGAGTCAATCATCATATTTGCTGGTCCTGTATCAAATGCTACAATATCGTTGGAATCCATTGTATTTGGGACGATTGTAATATTTCCTATGCCACCAAGATTTTGTAAACCTCTGGATTTATTCTTATCTGCGTACACTACGTACTCAGAATATGGAACTAAAGGGGCTCCTTGCCCACCTAATGCAACATCGATCACGCGAAAATCACTAATCACTGTACAGCCACAACGTGCTGCGATGACGCCACTTTCACCCAATTGCATTGTATTTGCAACGTATTCATTATTAGGAAAAGGATGGTGGTAAATTGTTTGACCGTGACTGGCAACAAAGTCCAACTCAGTTGTTTCGATCCTAGCTTTTTGACAAATTTGTTTAACTCCATCAGCAAACAATTCACCTAATTCAAAGTTTAGCGATGACAAATCGGCTGGTCGAATGAACTCATTTGCAGCACATTGACGAACTTTTTCTTGAATTGCTTGAGGTAAATCATACGTATCAAATTCAATTAAACGCACACTCGTATCCGTTCCGGAGCCTAATATTTCACATAAAGCGACATCAATTCCGTCTAAAGATGTCCCCGACATAATTCCAACTGAAAGCATAAACGACCTCCTCTTTATTTATTGCGCAGGTTCAAAGACTTGATTATCCACTTGCGAAACAAGCATTAAATATATGAATCCTGAAAAACTATAGGCCATTAAATCTTCAAAAGTAGCTGTTGAGTCACCCACAACTTGCCCATCTTGAATAATTAATAAACCACCTTCGCCAATATTTGTTGACTCTTTTGGATAGCCTACTCCGTACGCATACTCACCGTCTACTTTTATTTGTCCAAACCCATTTAATTCAAAATTTTCAACCTCAACCAATTCATCCACACTTGCATTGTCAGATACTAGAGCTGAATGGTCAGTAGTTGAAACTAATCCGTCTGCCATAAAGGCAAGTGATAAAGTGGTAATCCCCGTATAAATTAAATTCTCATTCATAAAATAAAAATCAACTTGAGCCCAGTCTTCAATACCGGTGGTCGGATTTAAATCCCCTTCTTCAGCCCGATAAATAAAACTAATCGTTGCAGTTCCATCTTCTGCCGATTCCTCAGCAACTTCAATATCCTCATCTGGATTATATGTTTCAAGAACTTGAGTGTAAGATGTTCCTGGATCCATTGTTTCTAAATCTGCTAATTGATACTCTTCGATAGCAGTTTGATAATCTTCCCAAGCTTGATCTAACATTTTATTCTCCTGAGCTGTGTCTTCAAATAATGTGAGTGCCCATTCAGGTATCATTTCAAAGTCTGTGCTTGTTGTTTCTGATGTTGCATGAACATGATTTATTAGGGGACCAAACATCGTGAATAGGAGTAACATGACTAAACCTTTTTTCATATTTTTCATTTTTATTTCCACCCTTCCATATAAAGCAGCAACATATCTTGTTTTATTATACTGAAATCCCTTTCATAGTGGTACTAATATGAGTTATTGTGTAAGCGTGTGAGTGGTCGCTTTATTATCTCTATGATACAATTGATATAATATAAATTAATAGGAGGATCTAATGTCTAACCAAATTAACAAAAAATATGCCCCTCTTTTCGAACCCTTGCGTTTACCTAATGGAATCGAGATTGCAAACCGTTTCTCATTAAACCCATTAACAACGAACGCATCTTCTCGAGAAGGTTATGTAACTGAAGAAGTAACGCTCTATGCAGAAAGACGAAGTAAATCTGCGCCCCTACAAATAACTACTGCTGCATATATCGAAGATTATGCGCAATTGTTCGAGTTTGGACCGAGTGTCCGTGACGACAGTTACATCTATGGTTTATCAAAATGGGCAGAGTCCATGAAAAAAGATGGTGCGAAAGCTATTCTACAATTAACTCACGCTGGTCGTTTTGCTAAAGTAACCTTACGTGATTACGGTGTTGTATATGGACCGAGCCATATGAGTTTAAAAACTCCGGTCGAACATGAAGTATTACCCATGTCTAAACGTAAAATTAACCACGTGATTCAACAATATGCAGACGCGACACGCCGTGCCATTGAAGCAGGATTTGATGGAGTTGAAATTTCGAATGCTCAGCGTCTATTACCACAACAATTCTTCTCACCTTTCTCAAATGAACGTGATGACGAATACGGTTCTCAATCTTTAGAAAATCGTGCTCGCTTCGGTGTTGAAGTAATGAAAGCTGTTCAAGGTGCTATTGATGAGTCAGGTGTTGAAAACTTTATTCTTGGCTTTAGAGGAACACCTGAGGAAACGCGTGGATCTGAAGTTGGCTATACTGTAGATGAGTTTAATCAATATTTTGATTGGCTATTAGAAGTGTCAGATATTCAATACTATGCGATTGCTAGCTGGGGACGCGACATTTATAAAGCAACTGCCCGCGCTGGAAAACACGAAGGCGAATTAGTTAACAAAGCAGTTTATGATCATATTAATGGACGTGTTCCAGTAATCGCAACAGGTGGGATTAATGACCCCGATAAAGCACTAGAAGCTTTAGAAAATGCTGACATGATCGGAATGTCATCTGTGTTTGTTACTGAACCAGATTTTGTTCAAAAATTAGAAAATGGTAAAGAAGATGACATCGGACTTGGTTTTGAATTAGACGAGCTGGCTGATTTGGCGATTCCAAGACGCGCTTTCAAAGATTTAGTCGAGTTTATGGACTTCGGTGGATCGTTACCTCTAGAAACACGAGATGAATTACGTAAACTTACTGAACAAAACGAAACGAGTTATTTTAAAGAGTTTAAATAGAAAAACACGACTCAATCCTATGCGGTTGAGTCGTTTTTGTGTTTAGGCAGGAAATTTAATATGATTCCTACTTAATTTATTGATTTTTTGGGTGGAAGTGACACTTTGAATTTTCATAGTATCGCTTTTGAACGAAAAGTGTCTCTTTGAGTTTTCATAGTATCGCTTCTGAACGAAAAGCGTCACTTTGAGTTTTCATAGTATCGCTTCTGAACGAAAAGCGTCACTTTGAGTTTTCATAGTATCGCTTTTGAGCGAAAAGCGTCACTTTGAGTTTCCATAGTATCGCTCACCAACCATAAATCGATTAATCTGCTCGTAAAGCAATCGCCGCGTCTTTATTGGCTGCCATTTTAGCAGGAATGTGTCCACCTAATACAGTTAGGATCGTGCTGATGATTACTAATACAAGTGCATGCACTGGATCTAGTTGGGCAACATTAGGTAATTCCGTCAACGATTCGATTACTGAGTTTATTGGGAACGTCAGTAAGTAAGCGACGACGATTCCTATAACACCTGAGAAGACTCCAAGAATTAATGTTTCAGCATCAAATACGCGTGTGATATCTTTCTTACGAGCACCTAAGGCTTTCAGTACACCAATCTCCTTCGTTCTTTCAAGTACAGACGTGTAAGTAATTATACTAATCATAATCATACTTGTAATTAATGAAATAGCAGCAAAGGCGATTAACACATACGTGATCGCATCCATTAAGCCACCCGTTAACTCTGTCATCGTACCAGCTAAGTCAGAGTAAATGATTTTATCTTCATTATCTTTACCTTCATTAAATTCATCAAGATAAGCTAGGACTTCATCTTTAGCTTCGAAGTTGTTTGGATAAATCATAATTGTATTTGGTATTTCATTGGCACCTAAGAAAGTCATTAATTGATCTTTTGATTCACCTTCTAGAGGTTCATTCGTCATCACATTAACATCGGATTCTTCTTGTGCTTGAACGACATCAGATTCTTGATTTTCGTTTACAACTATTTGAGCGAGTAAATCACTGTACGCAATACCTGGAGCTAATAAGTCCATTGGTGAGTCTTCTTTAATTCGAAGAACGCCTGAAACTGTGATTGTTTCGTTAGTTTCATTATTGTAAACCTCTTCTAAATCTTGGTTTGGTACATAATTACCTGTTGGTAACTCTTCATAGTAAGCATTATTATAAACTAAAGCTATTTCAGTTCCTACAATATCTTCAAAAGGAATAGCATCGCCTTCTTCAACTTCAAAGCCTAAATTATTTAAGCCATGTAAGTTTGCTTCGTTATTCTCATCGACAATTAGGACGACTTCATTTTCATTGGCTGGATAATTTCCAGAAAGTACATCATAGTTATCTTGTAAGAATGTATTGTTGCCGGAATCTAAGTTATGTGGGAATGTTGAGACTCCAACGCCGGTCATACTTGAGACCATATTCATCATATCACCGGTGGTTTGATTTTCACTATCAACATTTGAAAACTGAACCACTTGTGGCTCGCCATCAATCTCGCGCATTAAATTCAATTGCGTGCTACGCGCATAGTTAATATGTTGACTCAAATCCGGATCAATATTTTCAACGTAATCAATAAATTCTTCATCAATTGGATTAATATGTTGTAAATTCTCTCTTGGATCCACATCTGCGACTACTTCCGATGTCTCAGGAAAAGGTTCGCTGCTATCTTGAATATTCGTCAGATTCTCAGCAGACGTATCTTGAGCAATTTGAGAAATCGTAATTGGAAACTGCGCTAATGTTTCTGCTTGTGTTTGATCAATTTGCTTTTGGAATCCATTCGATAAAGATAAGACGACTGCTATACCGATGATTCCGATACTGGATGCAAATGCAGTTAGGAACGTCCGTCCTTTTTTAGTCCAAATATTTTTAAATGATAAGCTTAATGCTGTAAAATAGCTCATCTTAGTACGTTTTAAATTTAATTTATCTGCTTCAACCGTATTGTCATATGGATTTGAGTCATTAACCATTTGACCATCGCTAAATTCAATAATACGGTTAGCATAATTTTCAGCTAATTCAGGGTTATGTGTGACCATAATCACTAATTTCTCTAGTGATAATTCTTGAATTAACTCCATAATTTGAATACCAGTATCTGAATCTAATGCCCCTGTGGGTTCATCACATAGTAAAATATCTGGATCATTTGCTAACGCACGAGCGATGGCTACACGCTGCATTTGTCCTCCGGATAATTGATTTGGTTTTTTATTTAAGTGATCTCCTAAGCCAACTCGTCTTAAGGCATCTTCCGCTTTTTGACGTTTTTCCTCTTTCGAAACACCACTTAATGTCATACCTAATTCCACATTATCAGTAATGCCTAGGTGACTAATTAAATTGTAACTCTGGAAAACAAAACCAATAGAGTTATTTCGATAAGCATCCCAATCTGTATCTTTAAAAGATTTAGTTGATTGCCCATTAATAATCATATCTCCACTATCGTAGCGGTCAAGTCCACCGACCACGTTTAGAAATGTTGTCTTCCCTGAACCACTTGGCCCAAGAATTGCAACGAATTCTTTTTGACGAAACGCAACAGATACATCATCTAATGCTTTCGTAACTGTATTTCCTACTTTGTATACTTTTTTGAGATTTTTTAACTCTAGCATACTTCACTTCCTTTATATATTTTAAAATTGAATTTATGTCCACCTTTTACTTTACCACTGATTTATTGACTCTACATTAATTAATCCCTTTTTAAGAAAATATTTGTAAAAAATCTGACTTTGTGGTACATTTTGAATAATAAAAAGATAGGTGGTGTACAAATGATTATTATCTAAAAAAGTAGCTTTAGGAAAATAGACACACAAGGTTTATTTTCTGCGGTCTTTTTTAGATGATAATTGTGCATCCTACAGGCTTTTTTGGTATACCAAACTGCCTACTAATATGCCCTTTCCTAAAAACGGCCGTGCTGCAATCTCATTGTAGTCGGCCGTTTTTTTGAATATGAGGTGAATATTTATGTTACAAATTAAAAATTTAACTATACGACATCGATATGATTTATCGATTTTAATGGAAAATGTCAACTTCGTGGTGAATTCGGGTGATAAACTCGCGATTATTGGACAAGAAGGTAATGGTAAATCAACATTGCTGCACTATATCTTACAACAAAATCACATCCACAGTTACTTAGATATTTCTGGTGAGCTGGTCAATCAGTTTAGTAAAGTAGGCTATCTACCACAAGCTCTACCGGAAGAATTATTACAAGAAGAGATCGAATCATTTTTCTTTGCGGATATAGACGTCGCAACACTTGATTACACTGAATTATATAAATACGGGAGTCAACTTGCCTTTGATATTGACAGACTATACTCCCAGCAAACACTGAAATCACTTTCTGGTGGCGAACGTATTAAAGTTCAACTTCTTAAATTACTCATGATCGGCTGTGATTTATTACTATTAGATGAACCATCCAATGATTTAGATATCGAAACTTTGAATTGGTTGACGAATTTTATAAAAAATACAACACAAACGGTCATCTTTATCTCCCATGATGAAGCCCTGTTGGAAGAAACTGCTACAAGTGTCTTGCATCTTAAAAGATTGCAACACAAAGAACGCCCTGTAGCAACCTTTGCTAACCTACCTTATAGTGAATACATTGGCCAAAAAGAATCTAAGTTTAATCAACAAATGAAAATTTCTTTGAAGCAGCGCGAAGAACACGACAAAAAGATGGCGCGACACCATCGCATCGAACAAAGCGTGACTCAACAGTTAAGAGCTGCGCATGATGCAACCGCTGGTAGATTACTTGCTAAGAAAATGAAAGCAGTCAAATCTACGGGGAATCGATATGACCGGGAAACTGAAAATTTTGAAGAAGTCCCAATAAAAGAAGATCCCATTGATATTCGCTTTTCGAATACCCAGCCTGTTCCACATGGTAAACAAATTCTTCATCTATATAATGAAACGATTGATATTGATGGCGATGTTTTAGCCAAAAATCTGGAGCTGACTGTAAATGGTTCTGACAAGATCGGAATTATCGGGCAAAATGGTATCGGAAAAAGTACATTCTTAAAGAAAATCGTACAAAAATTAGCGAATACCGAAGCAGTAAAAGTTGGCTATATGCCACAAAATTATGATGACATCCTTTCACCCGAAGATACTCCCATTAGTTTCTTAAGTGAAACTGGTTCGGCTGAAGAAAGAACACAAATTATGACTTACTTAGGCAGCATGAAGTTTCTGCCTGATGAAATGTCGCATTCTATCAAAGCCCTTTCTGGTGGCCAAAGAGCTAAACTTTTCTTACTAAAATTTGATCTACAGAGACAAAATGTTTTGTTATTAGATGAGCCGTCAAGAAACTTTTCACCCACATCGCAGGGTGAATTAAGGCAGGTCTTTAAGGACTTTCCTGGCGTAATCATCACAGTGTCGCATGACCGGCGCTTTTTACAAGCTGTGTGTAATCGGATTGTCGAATTGACTCCAGATGGCTTTGTTGATCGGAGTGATATGTTGGCGGAGTAGAGTATTTTGGCTAGTCTTCATAAGATTTTGATTTATATATATGAGTCTACGATTATTATGACAGAAATTAACTTAGTTCACGAATGAAATGAGTGTGGCTCTGATTGTCCATGTTCATAGGACCAGTATATAGGGCTAAACACGCACTCAGATTTTTTTCGAATGCTTGATTACGACTAATCGTGCACTCGAATTCTTTTTGAATGCTTGATTACGACTAATCGTGCACTCGAATTCTTTTTGAGTGCTTGATTACGACTAATCGTGCACTCGAATTCTTTTCGAATGCTTGATTACGACTAAACATGCACTCGAATTCTTTTTGAGTGCTTGATTACGACTAAACATGCACTCGAATTCTTTTTCGAATGCTTGATTACGGCATTTATACTTGATTTAATCAGCAAACCTACTCCTCAAAACAAAGCAAAAAAAATAAGCCAGTTTAGACTTTTAATTCGTCTAAACTGGCTTATTTCAATTGATTCTTAATTAATGGTAATTAAGCTTCTTGAACTGCAGGGTATACAGAAACTTGTTTCTTGCTGTGCCCTTTGCGCTCAAATTTAACAACACCGTCAACTAGTGCGAATAATGTATCATCCCCACCACGACCTACGTTGTTACCTGGGTGGATTTTAGTTCCACGTTGGCGGAAAATGATTGATCCACCTGTAACAGTTTGTCCGTCAGATGCTTTCGCACCTAAACGTTTAGCGATTGAGTCACGACCGTTTTGTGTCGAACCTCCACCTTTTTTCGTAGCGAACATTTGTAAATTAAGTTTTAACATTCCAATGCACCTCCTATGATATGAATTCTTTTTCGTATATATTTATAAATTCAGGATAACTCTCTGCCAGCACTTCAAATGCAAAATGCAAATGTTGAAGTAATAACTGCGCATCATGAGTCACTGATTTACTTAAATTTGAAGGTAGCGTTACTTTTAAGTAACCTCCCTCAATTTCGTTTACTTCTGTTTCAACTTCAATATTCAATAATTGAACTAATGAATTCTCAACTGAAATAACTTGACTCGATACTGCCGCACAAACAATATCATAACCTGGATCTGCATAACCTGCGTGACCCGTCATTAAGACTTGTTTAATGTGCTTATGAGTATCGCGATAAAATGATATGTTAATCATTATTATGCGTTAATTGAGTTAATTGTAACTTTTGTATACGGTTGACGGTGACCCTGTTTAGTATGAGAGTCTTTACGACGTCTGTATTTGAAGATTGTTACTTTTTTACCGCGTCCTTGTTTTTCAACAGTCGCTTCAACAGTAGCACCTTCTACAAATGGAGCACCAATTTTAGTGTCTTCTCCACCTACTAATACAACTTCATCAAAAGTGACTGTGTCACCTTCGTTAACGTCTAACTTCTCAATGAAGATTGTTTGTCCTTCTTCAACTTTTACTTGTTTTCCGCCAGTTTTAATAATTGCGTACATTCAAGCACCTCCTATATTTTTATTGTCAGAGTAATCACTTACTCCTACACCGAGACTCGCCATTTTAAGTGGATGTTTCCATCACTTATATACTTAAGATGTGCGGTTGCAGATGGGTGCACAAATACAACAGTAGTATCATAGCAAAATAATAGATGAGCGTCAACTATTTTTATTAATTATTCATAAAATTTCATTGCTTTTTGATACATGGGTAAAAACTCATCAACTGTCTTTGCTAGCCAAACTTTATAGTCTTCTTCAGATTGTAATTGGTGGTTTATCTTAGGTTCAATTCTCCCAATCATAAATTCTGCACTTTTAACTTTTTCAAGACGCTCAAATAACTTTTCTAAATCGGCTTCAAGAATAGATTCATAAGCCAGTTTTGTGTGATCGGGTATGATCATTATATCCTCAGGTAAAGATTGAAACGCTTCAATATCGGCTTTAAAGAGTTTTGCGATATCATTTTGATGCAAAATATTATCAATAAAAGACAACATAATGAAGAAATACTCCCCGTTAATACCAATTTGAAAATGAGGATATTTCTTATAACCACGGTTATCTCCGCCAATGGCACACCAAGTTGATTCTAGCTCGTGAACTGAGCGTTGGATATGCTTGGCAACATGGACTGGCAATGGCTCAGCTAAATTCAACTTTGTTTGAATATGCTCTGAAACAAACCGACCATAATATCTAAATAATGGTTGAATTTTTGAGCGAATCATAGGCATTTGTGTATCTAAACCTTTAACATTGAAGAGATTGAATTCCTCTTCAGTAAAAATATATTCCATCATATTCCCCTATTTCATTACATCTTTAATTACACGCATGGCATTTTGGAAACCAAATTTTTCAATAGTTCCATAATCCCAGCCTGAATGCCATAAGGCATCAAATAACAGATTCATCTTATCTGGTCCATCAATTTCTAACTCACCACTCATGCCGTCAAAGTCTGTTCCTAAGGCGAGGACTTCTGCACCACCAATATTACGAATATGGTTTAAATGTTCAATCATCACTTTAATGGTCGATTGATTTTGAGTGATATCTTTATTTAGGAAATTACCTAAGAAATTCAAACCAATGACTCCACCAGACTCAGCGATTTTCTTGATCATATCGTCTGACAAGTTTCTTGGGTGCGACGATATGGCTCTTGCATTCGAATGACTCGCAATAATTGGTTTGTTTGAAGTTTCAATCACATCGTAGAACCCACCATCAGACAGATGCGAGACATCAATTACCATGCCAAGGCTATTCATTAATTCGATGACTTCAAAGCCGAATTTCTTTAAGCCTTTTCGCATATCGTTTTTGTCAAAACTATTCGGGTAACCAATGGAATTTTCTTTATTCCAAGTTAGTGTGACTAATCTAAAGCCCATCTCGTATAAATTTTCTAAGCGAGTGAGATCTTCACCAATCGGTCTACCATCTTCTAAAGTTAAGAATATCGAGATATTATTTGCCATTTGATTGCTTTCAAGTGTCTCATAATTCGTTGCGAGTTGGATACTATTGTTATACTTTTCAATGCTTTCTTGTAAATGATTGTATAGTTGATCAATGTATTCTTTATCACTAATTATTGGTCTATTTTGCTTTTTAATGATGGCTTCATTTAGCATAAAAACAGCTAAAAATTGTGCCATCGCTCCACCTTGACTTAATCGTTGAATATCAAGGTGAGTTTGAGAATTGTGCATTAAGGAATCGACACCCGTTAACGACGTATGCATGAGTGTGTCTGCATGTAAATCAATGAACTTCATACATAAACCCTACTTTCTATAATTGAACTAAACGAACCATTGCATCAGTTAAAGCTCCAAGAACAGTCGGCATAGCGGATAAATTAAAGTATTCATCTGCCTGATGTGCGCGGTTTTCCATACCATCATTTAAGTATGTGATTCCGAATGCGACACCAACCCCCTGGAATAATTTGGCATAAGTAATGCCCCCACTATAAAATGCAGGCTGATTCTCTGCAATCCAATCATCATAAACTCCCATTAATTGATTTACATAAGGATTATCCATTGAAATTTCAGTAGGTGGGAAGTGGAAATGATTCCCAATAATAAAGTTTGGAAACTTACTTTCTAAAGTTGCTTGTAATTGGGCTTTCGTCACCGGATTAGGGAAACGAATATCCACAACAAGTCTAAGTTCGCCATCAGTTAAATGGCATTGAGATGGATTCACTGTAGGTGAACCCATAGGTTCATAATGTGGTTTTAAGTTTAAACCAGCGCCGTTGTAATCATTAAAAGCGGCATTGAATGGCACTGCCCATTCTTCATCTAATTTCTCAGCCAGCAATTTGAATAAGTGGGCGAGTGCATTTTCTCCTAATTCCGGCTTTGAACTGTGAGCTGATTTCCCATAAATTGTCAGACTATTGCCTACTAACGCATGTTTGAACGTTAATTCTTCTAATGCTGCAGTGACTTTATCAATCGCTTCTTCTTTAAGAATGACATCCACACGATCATTAATCGCATTTTCAGAATTAAATGTTTCGATTGTGTCAACTATCGTTGATTGAATTTGCCCGTCTAATGAAAAGGCTGCATCCCCTTTTTCACCAAGTGTTATTTGGAATGATGAATCTGGTGTAAACATAAAGTTCGGTAAGCCATTTTGTTCAACATAGTATACAATGTCTTCGAATGAGCTCTCTTCATCCGTACCTACTACGAGACGTAAATTATGGGTTAAAGTTAAATCCATTTCTTTAATCAATAGTAAAGATACATATGACAACCAAACAGCCACTTTCATATCTTGAGCACCACGTGCGTAGAGATGATCTCCTACAATTTCTGCTCCAAATGGATCGTAATTCCAACCATCTCCAACTGAAACGACATCCATGTGTCCAACAACGTCAATACGTTTGTCAGTCTTTTCAGATGCAGGTAGTTCGATAACTAAATACTGGCCTTTATCGTTAAAAGTGTTAAAGCCATCTTGATCGGCTCTTTCCTTCATCCAAGCAAGTCCGTCCGCGATTCCTTCACCATAGGGTGCTTTTTCGGAGACAGTTTCTTCTTCATATATTGTAGGAATCTGTAATAAGTCAACCATTCCTTCAATAATCATGTCATTGTGCTGTTCTGTCCATTGTTTAATTCGTTCTGCTAAATCCATTCAACCAAATCCTCCCGTAAATACTTATCTTCAATTATAAATATGATAAAAATGCTTACTTTCTTAATAAGTTTAACATATTTATATTAATTTAAAAAAAGAACCGTCAGTAGTATTACAAACGGCTCCTTTGATATTTCTTTAGATTAACTCTATATATTTTTCAATTAATTCATCATACTCGCCATTTTCAACCATTTCTTCAACGACGCTATTAATGACTTCTAATAAATCTTCGTTATCTTTATTTAAAATAACTGATTGACCTGTCTGAGCTTCTTCATCAATGAATGGGAATTCTTCTAAAAGAAATAACTTATCATCATTTTGTTTAATAAATTGAGCTGCTGCGACTTCGTCTAATAAAACAGCATCTAAACGGTTTGTTAATAGTGATTGAATTAAATCATTATTTTTCCCTAGAGAAGTTAAATCTGCATCAGGGAATTCACTTAGAATGATTCCTTCTTGAATTGAAGCTTTTTGAGCACCTAAGCGTTTCTCAGCAAAAGCTGAGGCATCTTCAAACTGTTCTGCGTCTTCGGCACGAACAACGAAGTAATCTGTTGTTTCATAATAAGGTGTTGAGAAATCAACTTGCTCAGCACGTTCTTCAGTATAACCCATACCAGCAATTAAGATATCCACACGATTTGTCTTTAATGAAGGGATTAATCCGTCAAAGCCCATGTTCTCAATGACTAGCTCTACGCCAATTTCATCAGCGATTTTTTGGGCTAAATCAATATCTGCTCCGATAATTTCTTCTTTTCCATCTTCGATTGAAATCCATTCGAAGGGTGGATAATCAGCCGATGTTCCAACAACAAGTTGGCCATTTTCTTTAATGCTCTCTAGCGTTGTTTGTGCTTTCGCGTTAGATAATGGTAAGACAAGTGATGCTAGTAACATTACTGCTGTGATAACTTTCATTATTTTTTTCATTGTTCCGCCTCCTGATGTTGTCCGCTGATAATTCGTTTATTGTTTACTCTTCTGTTTGTTCAGCGTTTAATTCTGTATTCTTAGTTACGATTTCTTCCATTTGTCCTGATTCAGTCACATCAGCCACAACTTTATTAATCACTTCCATTAATTCAGTGTTACCTTTAGCCGTTACTGCTGCGAATCCTTCGTTTTCTTCTTCAACTTGGATGTCATCTAATAAAACGATTGCGTCACTGTTTAAGTTAACGAATTCTCCTACTACGATACCGTCCATTAAGACTGCATCCACACGTTTTGATTTTAACGCTTCGATTAGATCGCCATTTTTGTTCATTGATACTAATTCAGCATCAGGGAGAATATCATTTAGTAAACTTTCTTGGATAGTTCCTTTTTGAACTCCGATTTTTAAATTAGCAAAAACTTCTATTGACTCAAAGTTTCCTTCTTCTCCTACTGGAACTACAAATTTACTATTTGTTTCGTAGTATACTTCTGAGAAATCTACTTGTTCAGCACGTTCTTCAGAATAAGTCATTCCTGCAAGAACCATGTCTACACGACCTGAGCTAACTGAAGGAATTAAACCATCAAAAGATGTATCTTCAATAACTAACTCAACACCAATTTCATCGGCAATTAATTGTGCTAGATCCGCATCAATCCCAACAACTTGTGCTTCGCCTCCATCTAAAACAACCCATTCAAATGGCGGGAAGTCAGCACTCGTACCTACGACTAATTCTCCTGCTTCTTGAATATCAGCTAATGTTTTTTGTGCTTCTGCAGGTTTCACTACAGCAAATAACCCTGATACGACAACGACAGTTAATAATACTTTCATCATTTTTTTCATTTTTATTTCTCCTTTTGTTTTTTTATTTAATTCAACTTCAACGCGACTGTTAAATCTTAAGTCTTATATACAAATGTATACAAAAATACCCGTCTCTAGTTCCTTCGAACATAGAGACGGGTTTGAGACCGCGGTACCACTCTAGTTAACTCCTCTAGATAAACTAGACGAATTCCCTCAAAATTGTTAACGCTCAGACAGCGAAGCAAGCTACTTATTCACTTGCCTGTCTCATAAGTGCGGTTCAACAATAATTCATCGGTAAGCTTCCACTCTACCTTACCTCGCTTTGATGAGCTTTATTGTTTACTCTCTTAATCTCAGACTTAATTTATTAACTTGAAATGAGTTTAGCAATTCTCAGAACATAAGTCAACTGTTTTTTATGATTTAATTAAAATGAGTTTCATAATAGAATTCTTTTATCATTTTATTCTAATAATTAGAATATAATGTAATCTTCATACCCTAACCAATTTAGTAAGCTTCGAGTTGGGAAATAAAGAATGATCGACATCACAATATTAAAGATTAATGTCGGACTCAATCTTGAAACTAAAAAGCCTGTCATTGAGATCATTGACGTGCCTAATTCATTATAAAAGACGTAAACTAAGGCATCTAGAATTACAATCCCTACAAAGAATAACATCGCATGAACTGGCATCTTCTTTGGAAAATACTTTTTAACTTTAATAATTAAATAAGCAATAACAAAATATAAAGTAGCATAAACACCTAAGACTGTCGTGTTATACGAATCATAGAATAAACCAAAGATAAAACTATAGACTAAAATATTACTTTCACGAAAATAAAAAGCAAATGTCACAATATAGTACAAAGTGATATGTGAAACGATCACTTGGCCATTCCCTAAAAATGCAGCTGGAAATATGGCTGGTAAAGCCGCATCAATAATAGTTGTTAGGAATAAAATTACAGGAATCGTCCACTTTAATCTTTGCCAACGATTGATTCTCATCTACTCACTCTGCCCTTCACCGATAATCACTGTTACGAAACGAATATCGGTCATCTCTCCCGCAGGTTCAATTTCAACAACTTGGAATAAGCCATAATCATCCATATAAGACTCAGCCACTTCCCCAATTAATAAAGTAGCTGGAGTGATTCCACCAAGACCTGATGTAATAACCATATCTCCACTTGCGATTTCTGCAGCTGGATCAACTTGGGTCATAATATAGTGTCCTGTTCTTGGATCATATGAACTCACGATACCATTGGCAGATGAATCGCCTTGAGTTTGGATTCTCGCAGAGACCATACTTTCATTTTGTTGTTGTGTTGTTAATAACATTACTTTCGAACTCGTTGGGTTTACTTCGACAATGCGTCCAATTAAACCGTTCCCAGCCATGACAGACATGTCTTTTTTGATTCCTTCATTTGCCCCAACATTAATTGTTAGAGTTTCCATCCATTGATCAGGATTTCTAGAAATAACCGTGGCATTGACACGCGTAAAGTCACTTAATGTTTCTGATAAATCTAATTCTTGACGCATTTTTTCATTTTCAGTTTCCAAATCTGCAATTCTTACTTGCATCTCATCGATTTCATCGATTTTAGATTTTAAACTTTGATTTTCTTCAAAGGTATTTATTAATTCATCAACTGAATCAACAAAATTCACTACGATATTCACGGGAGCAGAGAAGACTCTTCCTACCCACGCACCGGTTTCATTGACTGCACTACTGACAACATTAGTAGTCCCATTATTCAGTGAAAAGAATACCAATGAAATTACGGCTATACCTGAGATAAGTATTCCGATTAATTTCTTATTATTTAACATTCATTCCTCTTCCTTACCTAAAAAACCCTAGCGTGAGCGACGCTCGTGTTCTTTACCTTGTTTATTTAGTTCTTTCAGCATCTTTCCTGCACCAATTGCGACACTATCGAGAGGTATCTTAGATAAGTGCACAGGGATACCAATTTCGTCATACAATCTTTCAGGTAGTCGCTTTAATAAAGCGCCACCGCCTGATAGGACGATGCCAGATTCCATAATATCAACAGAAAGCTCAGGTTTCGTCACTTCTAACACTTGTTTAATTGACGTTACAATCATCGAGATGACTTCATCTAAGGCTTCAGAAACGACCTTAGCATAAATAATTCGCTCATCAGGAACACCTGTTGCGATATTACGACCTTTAACGACCATCTTATCATTTTTATCATATTCAGTAAATTTCGCATTCCCAATTTCTATCTTTAATGCTTCTGCTTCACCGTAGCCAATGGCTAATTGGTAATTTTCTCGAACAAATGCTTGAATCGCTTCATTCATGCGGTTCCCACCTGCACGGGTTGTAATATCATCCACTACTTCTCCGTAGGAAATTGTCGCAACATCTGTTGTCCCACCACCAATATCGACCACCATCTTTCCACGGGGTTCGGATATTGATAAATCAGCACCTAAGGCTGCTGCAAAAGGTTCTTCAATGATCATGGCGCGAGAAATTCCTAAGTCTTTAATTGCGTCAATCATCGCTCGTCTTTCAACTTTTGAGATATTACTTGGCACACAGATAACTACTTCCGGTCGTGAAATGGACCGATGAACAGCTTGTTTAATATAGTGAGATAACATCTGTTTTGTTAACTCAAAATTTGCAATAACGCCATCACGCATTGGCCGAATAATTTCATATTTGTCAGAGGTTCTTCCTACTAACTGCTCAGCTTCTTTTCCAAAGGCAACAATTTCACCCGTGTCGATTTGCTTGGCAACAATGGAAGGTTCTCTTAGCGCAATGCCTTTTTTCTCAATATAGATGATGGTATTAGCAGTCCCGAGGTCAATGCCTAGTCTTTGCTTATTCCAAAACATTGCTTCTCCTCCTTTTGACAAGAATATAATCATACCAAAACATTATAGCAAACCAATCGGTCAAAAAGCTACCAAACTTCACACTCTTAATAAAATTATATAAGTTTTTTTCATTTTGTAAACTAAATAACTAGGATTTACTCGAACTTCTTAAGTAAGACTTATTATTCTTCTAATTTTTTCCATAAAAAAGGGGCTGTCTTGCTAGCCCCTAGTAAAATTTATTTAAATATCGCTTTAATTTCTAAGTAATCTTCAATTCCGTAGTGGCCTTTCTCCCGGCCAACACCCGATTGTTTATAACCTCCGAAAGGTGCCGCATTGTTAACTGTCGCTCCGTTAACAATAACATTTCCTGTTCTAAGTTGACGAGCTACTTCTAAAGCTTCTTCTTCGTCACCCACAACAGCGCCGCTTAGACCGTATTCTGAGTCGTTCGCAATTTCAATGGCTTCAGCGACATCTTTATAAGTAATAACTGAAAGCACTGGGCCAAAGATTTCTTCTTGTGCGATGGTCATATCGTTAGAAACATTCACAAATACAGTTGGTTCAACAAAGTACCCTTTACGGTCAATTTCATTCCCACCAATAAGAACTTCCGCTCCTTCTTGTTTTCCTTTTTCAATGTATTCAAGAACTGTTTCTTTTTGTCCTTTTGAAACTAGGGGACCAACAACAACCTCTTTATCATTTGGGTCGCCGACTTTAGCCTCTTCGACATATTCAACAAGAGCCTTTTTCACGGCGTCAAATTCATCTTCTGGCACAAGTAAGCGAGTTAACGCAGAACACGATTGTCCTGTATTATTTAATACCGTATCCATTGAAGATTTCACTGCTGTTTGTAAATCACCATTTTTTAAATAAACTAAGGCAGATTTACCACCTAGTTCAAGTACAAGCTTTTTAATGTCACCTTTAGCTCTGTCGAATAAATTACGACCGACATCCGTCGAACCTGTGAAGGAAATTAAGCCGACATCAGGATGTCCTGCTAAGTAGTCCCCTAAATCACTTCCGCTACCTGTAATTAAGTTGAAAACACCTTTAGGTAACCCAGCTTCATCAATGATTTCAGCTAGTATCATTGCGGTTATCGGTGTATCCGAAGCAGGTTTAACAACGACTGTATTACCTGCTAAGAGTGCGGGTGTAATTTTACGTTGAATTTGGTTTAAAGGATAGTTCCATGGTGTAACAGCTGCAATAACACCAACGCCCTCTTTCATAATGGTCGCATTCTCAATTTCTTCTATAAAATCAAATTGTTTTAATGCTTCAACAGAAGCCTCTAGTTCTTCAGCTGAACGAACGACTTGAGAATATTCACTAAAACTACGAGCAGATCCTAGTTCTGCTACGACTGAGTCTGTAATTTCTTCTGCTCTTTCACGAATGCCTTTTCCAATTTTTAAGACATATTCTGCGCGTTCTTCAGGTGATAACGTGTTCCAACTTGGGAATGCTCTTTTTGCAGCTGCAACAACTTTATTTGCATCCTCTTTGTTCCCAATTGGAACTTTCGCAATGACTTCCTCGGTTGTAGGGTTAATCACATCTTTTGTCTCAGAACTTTGACTATTTGTCCAAGCACCATCGATATACATTTGGTAAGTTTTCACTAATATTTTCCCTTTCATGAGTCTAGGTATCATATAATTAAATTCAATCAATAAATACATAAGCCACTATCAAAATAACAACTTATCATTTATTCTGTTCATCATCTAGTCTATCATCGGAAGCACTTTCATTCAATTTATATGCGACGAATTTACAATTTAAGTGCAACAACAATAATAAAATAAAAAAAGATCCATAGTTTTCCTATAAAATAGATGTACCAACCAACTATTAGAAGGAGAAAGCTATGAATCCATACACACATCTTACC
>NZ_JBGQQX010000031.1:0-26961 GCF_045528525.1 Ruoffia sp. FAM 26255
GTGGTGAATTAACCATATCAGAAAGGGGGTCTTTTTTCATCACCTAATGGGTGATGAAGCAGATTACTTTAAAGACTATTAAATCAATGTTAGGAAAGACTATTAGTAAAACTATGAATTATTCAGGTTTATAGATTTTCATTATTTTAATAAATATTAATGACTTGTCACTTCAATCGTGCATAAAGATTCAACGTCAGGCAACTCCTCATTATTGATTTCAAAAGCAATAATCCACTCACCCTCAGGAATTAACCCTGCCTTAGCTTCATTGCTTGTATAGAGGTCCTTCTCGTGAATTTTAATGACACGTCTCTCGTATATTTGAGTTGTCTCTGCTCTCAAATTATAATTGCTATCATACACTAGAATTAAGTTAATGTAATCATAGGCCATTTGAAATGACAAAATAAGCCCATCTTGATCTTCAGGTACGACAAATCGTTCAATAATAAAGGATGAAGCTTTGGTAAATTTTTTCTGTGATATGTCAATATTTAGCTTGTCCAATAGCACCATTATCCATCCTCCTCTTTTGTTACTACTATCATACCAAGCTAATATAAATTTAATGAAAGTTTCTCGTAAATTTTATGTAAAGATTCTCCTTTAAGATTACAAATATATTAAATAACAACAAAAGAGGATTGAATAAATGGAAAAGTCTAATAACTCACCATCTATCAATCCTCTTATTTTTTATTGGAAAACCGTTTAGTCTCTTGGTTCGATCTTCACTTCTAAGAATAAATCATTATATTCAATTAATTTCTCTTGCCCTAATCCACGATATACTTCCAATTTATCTAAAGCATCTTCACTTGGATAAAAGGCTTCATCGGAAATGACTTCTGGATCCATTAAAGCCGTCGCCGCTTCATTCGGTGTTGAATAACCGACGTAATCAGCATTTTGCGCTGCTACTTCTGGTCGAAGTAAGAAATCAATTAAAGCATGTGCCCCTTCAACGTTTTGTGCATTATGAGGAATCACAATATTATCAAACCAAAGGTTTGACCCTTCTTCTGGTAAGACATACGCAAGTTCTGGATTCTCCCATATTGCCATGGACGCTTCTCCAGAGAACGTCACCCCAATCATCGCTTCTTCGTTACCAAGATGCATCTTCATCTCATCTGCAACAAGGGCTAATATATTTGGCATCAAAGTTTTCATCTTGTTCGTTGCTTCTCTTAATCTTGTACTATCTGTTTCATTTAATGAATAGCCAAGTGATTGTAAACCAACGCCTAAAACTTCTCTCGCCCCATCGTAAATCATAATATTATTACGGAATTTCGGATTCCACAAATCATTCCACTGTTGAACTTCACTTTCATCAACATAATTCGTATTGTAGATAATACCTAATGTTCCCCAAAAATACGGAATCGAAAAACGGTTATTCGGATCAAACTCTAAATCCAAGAACCGCGGATTAATGTTCTCTAAGTTAGGTAACAATGAATGATCAATCTCTTGTAACAAGTCTGCTTCAATCATTTGTTCAATCATATACTCACTAGGAACTGCTACATCATAACGTGTTCCGCCTTGTTCAATCTTCGTCATCATCGCTTCATTCGAATCAAAGGTTTCATAGATAACCGAATAACCTGTCTCTTCCTCAAACTGAGTCAATAATTCTGGGTCAATGTAATCTCCCCAGTTATAAAAGACAATCGTATTGCCATCTGTCAGTCCTAAACTACTTTCTAACTGATGTCTAAAACCAAATAACACAGCAACAATCAGTAAAATCGCTAATAACATGGTCATTAATTGTTTCATCGCAGACCACCTACTTTTTTATTGGCTTGTTTACGAATACGTCTTTGATCGCTCGTTTGGATTTGATAATAACCAAAGACTAAAGCTAACGCGAGTACAAACATTAATGTACTTAAAGCATTAATTTCTAAACTAATACCTGTTCGCGCTCTTGAATACACTTCGATCGAAACAGTACTAAAGCCGTTCCCAGTAACGAAGAATGTTACCGCGAAATCATCGAGTGAATAGGTAAAAGCCATAAAGAAACCAGATACAATACCACGAACAATACTTGGTATAACGACACGTGATAATATTTGCCAATGCGTCGCCCCTAAATCTTGGGCCGCAGTAATCATGTTCGGATTCATCTCATATAAACGAGGTAAAATCATTAACACAACAATTGGAATACTAAAAGCTACGTGAGCCAAAAGGACACTCCAAAAACCTAAACGAAGTGGCAATATACTAGAGAATAATATTAAGAAACTTGCCCCCATCATAACATCTGGTGTGACCATCAAGACATTATTCGTATTCAATAAAAATTGCCGCTGACTATTCAAGCGCGCATAATAAATGGCAATCGCCCCAAAAGTTCCAATCGCTGTCGCAATCGTCGCTGACAGTAAGGCAATGATAAACGTATTCATGATAAATGATAATAACCGCTGATCAGCAAATAATGTCTGATAATGTTCTAAAGTAAAGCCTGTAAAATCAGACATATTCCCAGCACTATTGAATGAATAGGCTATTAAATATCCAATTGGCAAATACAATATAATAAATACTGCGATAATGTATAAGTTTGACCACTTAAATTTTCCTTTAGTCATTACTTGCACCTCCTTGATCGTTACGGCTACGAGTAAGGAACATAACTAATACCATTGAAACCATTAAGACAACACCAATCGTGGCACCCATTCCCCAGTTTTGGGTCACTAAGAAATGCTGTTCCACTGCTGTTCCTAAGGTAATGACTCGGTTCCCACCGATTAAACGCGTTAACATGAATAAAGATAGAGAAGGGATAAATACTGCTTGAACACCACTTCTCACTCCACGCATCGATAATGGCATCACTACTCGTCTCACTGTCACCCATTCACTTGATCCTAAGTCCGTACTTGCTTCAATCAGTGAATGTGGTATCTCATCAATCGAATTAAAGATTGGCAACAACATAAACGGTAATTCAATATAGGCCGCCACTAATAAAAAGGCAATATTCGTAAATAATAACTGTTGTGATTCAAAACCTAAATTCGTTAAAAATGAATTAATTGGTCCTGTTTGACTTAAAATCCCAATAAAGGCATAGATTTTAAGTAATAAGTTTATCCACGTAGGTAAGATAATCAACAATAGCCACAAATCTTTACGCTTTGTCTTTGTTAAAAAATACGCCATTGGATACGCAATAACAAGTGTGACCAATGTGACTAAAAAAGCATATAAAAATGAGCTAGCAGTCATAACCAAATAATTTCGATTCGTAAAATAATGAATATAATTATCAAAAGTAAACTGACCGGCGATATTAAAGAATGACCGATACAATAATAAAAGAATCGGTGCAATGACAAACAATATAATCCATAAGTAATACGGTATCGCTAATAAATGATGTTTTTTCGTATTCATTGCCCACCTCTAGTCTTCATACTGTTCTAAACGGGCATCAAAATCTTCTTCAGATTCGTTGAAACGCATCACATGAATATCGCTTGGACCGAATCGCAATCCGATTCGAGAACCAGTTTCAACTTTTTTAGTTGTATGAATCATCCATTCATTATGATCTTCGTCGTAAGCAATGACTTCGTTAAAGACACCACGGAATAATTGAGTATCTACTTTAGCAATCAATTGACCTGCTTCAGGTGACGTAATTTCAACGTCTTCGGGGCGAATAACAACCTCTACCGCTTCACCACTTGGTATCCCACCATCTTCACAGTCAAACGTATGACCGACAAATTCAACCCGATAATCTTCGATCATCTTCGCAGCTACAATATTACTCTCACCAATAAAGTCTGCGACATAACGGTTAATCGGCTCATCATAAATATCGACGGGTGTTCCTGATTGAACAATTTCACCGTTATTTAAGACATAAATCCAATCCGACATAGCTAAAGCTTCTTCTTGATCATGAGTAACAAAGACAAACGTTATTCCTAAACGTCTTTGTAATTCGCGCAATTCATATTGCATGTCTGTTCGAAGTTTTAGATCTAGCGCAGACAAGGGCTCATCTAATAAAAGAACATCTGGTTCATTGATCAGTGCTCTCGCAATCGCTACACGTTGCTTTTGTCCACCTGACAACGCATCAATGTAACGCTCTTCAAACCCTTCTAAGCGCACTAAACGTAACATTTCTGAAACTTTCTCCTTAATCGTCGCTTTATCGACTCCTGTGACAGACAAGCCAAAAGCGATGTTATCAAAGATATTCATATGCGGGAAAAGTGCATAATCTTGAAAAACAGTGTTAACCTTCCGCTGATTTGCTGCAACTCTCGTAACTTCAGTACCATCGATTAAGACTTGGCCTGATGATGCTTTTGTAAACCCAGCAATAATACGTAGAATCGTTGTTTTACCACACCCTGACGGGCCTAATAAAGTATAAAATTTACCTTTCTCTAATTCCATATCAATGGATTTTAACACTTGTGTATCGTCGAAGGATTTTGTTACCCCATGCAACTCCACACTATAACCTTGTTTTACCATATGCACATTCTCCTCTGCATAAATTTTTGTCATTATTGACTCCTTTGAAACCGATTTGAAAGAAAATTTGTCTTTCGAGATGAAATTATAGCACACGGTGTTTAAGTAAGACACAATTATTTTTCCCAATATTCTACTTTTTTTAATTTGCTATAAAGCTTGATATATTAGCGTTTATAATCCTTTACAAAAAACTCAACAACTCTAGGTAAATGTTTACTAGAATTGTTGAGTTTCTCAGATGTTTTATATAATATGGACCATTTTTGGTCTGTTTACACGTTCTTAACTGCCATACTAATTCCCATGCCGCCCCCGATACATAAAGATGCCAGTCCATATTCGGACTCAGTGCGTTTCATTTCATGTATCAAGGTGGCACTTATTCGAGCTCCTGAAGCTCCAATCGGATGTCCAATGGCAATCGCACCACCATTGGGGTTTACTTTAGCCGCGAGTGCTTCATAAGTTAAGCTCGTATCTTTAGTCAATTCCTTCATAACACCGATCGATTGTGATGCAAAAGCTTCATTCAATTCAATAACATCAAACTGTTCTAAGCTTAAACCCGTCTTCTTCATGACACTATTGATTGCTTTAACTGGTCCAATTCCCATAATTTTTGGATCAACCCCACTTTGGCCAAAGCCTAACACTTCAACTAATGGTTCTAAGTTGTGTTCTTTAACGAATGCATCTGAGACAACAAAAGCAAAAGCTGCCCCGTCATTGATTCCTGATGCGTTCCCTGCAGTGACTGACCCTTCTTTATCGAAAGCCGGACGCAATTTATTTAACTTTTCTAAATTTGTTGAATGATTGATGTATTCATCTTCTTCAAATACGACCGCTTGACGACGTTGTTGAACTGTTATTGGTACAATTTCATCTTTGAATTTCCCCTCTTTTTGAGCGAGTCTTGCTTTCTCTTGCGTATTCATGGCAAATTCATCTTGTTCTTCACGAGTGATTTCAAATTTACTTGCAATATTCTCAGCTGTTATTCCCATATGAATTCCTGAAAAGGCATCTGTTAACCCATCTGTTAACATTGTGTCTTCTAAAGAAAAGGCACCCATTTTATTTCCTTTTCGAATGTTGCCTGTCGTTGCGAATTTAGCTTGGCTCATCGACTCCACTCCACCGGCAATAATACAGTCCGCATCACCTAGTTTCACATGGTTATATGCTTCATTAATGGCTTTTAGACCACTCCCACACAACATATTCACCCCATAAGCTGGTACATTGATTGAAATGCCTGCGTTAACAGAAACTTGTCGGGCAATATTTTGGCCATGACCTGCACTTAAGACATTCCCGATGATTACTTCATCCACCTTGTCTTTGACGATCGTGTCTTCTTCTAACATCTTTTCTAATAATTTTGACCCAATCTCAGCGGGTGATAAATCAGATAAACTCCCTAGAAAACTTCCTACTGCGGTTCTTTTAATTGATAATATATAAACTTTTCTCTCTTGCATAACTATTAACCCCCATCTATCTTTTTATATTATTTACAAAAAAACCAACCTAAGCAATTCTTTTACAGAATGTGTTAGGTTGGTTTTAATATATCTCATTCAATTATTCTGCTTCCCGTCCAATAATTCGAACTTCGGTTTCAAGTCTAACTGAATTTAAATTCCAGATTGTCTCTTGGATGTATTCAATCATCTCAACATAATCTGTTGCTGTGGCTCCACCTACGTTAATGATGAATCCAGCATGCTTACGAGATATCTCAGCACCACCAATTCGATGTCCTTGTAAACCAGCATCTTGAATTAACTTTCCTGTATAGTAACCTACGGGGCGTTTAAATACACTTCCACATGATGGGTACTCTAAAGGTTGCTTCGATTCACGTAATTCAGTTAAATGATCCATTTTTTCTTTGATAGCCTCTTGATCTCCAGGTTGAAGTTCAAAGGATACGCCTAAGATAATGTTATCATTCTCTTGAAAAATACTATGACGATAGGCAAATTCTGCATCTTCATTCGTATAAGTTAAAAATTGTCCTTCGCGATTGATTGCCTCAATCTTTACATTAATATCCGTTATCTCACCTTCGTAAGCACCCGCGTTCATAAATACCGCGCCACCAACACTACCTGGAATTCCACAAGCGAATTCTAAGCCAGTTAATGAATGGCGATAGGCCTCACGACTTACTTCAATAATACCTGCGCCACTCTCTGCATAAATATAATGACCATCGACTGAGATTGCATTCATATCTGTTAAAATCATGACAATACCGCGTATGCCGCCGTCTTTAACGATTAAATTACTGAGGTTACCTAGAATTGTTAACGGGGCATCAAATTCCTTTGCCCAATCAATAATTTGTTTCACTTCATCTTTTGATTTCGGAAATGCAATAACATCCGCTTCGCCGCCAGTTTTAGTATAACTGTAATCTGACAGTGCGTGGTTAAATTTTATATTTAAATTAGGGTGAGCTTCTTTTAATAGCTTATAGTCCATAACTCGACCTTTCTTTCATAATCAATACTTATCTATTCTAATTAATTATGTTTAAAAAGTAAAGTAAATCTATGATGAGAAACTCTTTGAATATTAATCAATCAACCGTTCCATGACATAAGTATCATAATAGTGAAAATCATTTCTTAAACGTTTCGATAGTGTTCCAACTATTTCAAATCCATATTTCTCATATAATTTAATTGCTCGGATATTTTTTGTTACAACTTCCAAGGTTAGCACTTTAATATCTGCGTAGCTTGCAAATTGAATCATTTCTTCAGTGAGAATTGAGCCTATGCCGTAGCCCCAATATTCTTTAATAATACTGACACCCACTTCAGCCACATGGCTTTGACGATTATTATCGATGACAGCAACTGTTGCCATACCAACTATCTGATCATCTGATTCTGCTACTAACATAATGTTATTATCTGATTCATTGTATCTCGTAATTAATTCTACTTGCTGATCCACGGTCATATTCGCCCCTTCAGGACCAACTGACAAATACGGGGTATCTTTCCCTACATGTCTTAATAAGCCTAGTATTGCCTTTGCATCGATTGGCTCTGCTACTCTAATGATTGTTTCGATTGGCTCGTCCTCTGCTTCATGTACGTATTTGTTGTAATTACTCACACAATCACTATCCTTTCCAGTTCTGAGTCCATTCTTTCCTTAATTGGTCGTAGTCATCACTTTGACCTACTGTTCGTACTTGAATTTTACGTTCATCATTATCAACTGCCTCTAATTCAATTTCCAAATAAGTTTCTGGCATATAATCAATGACAAATTCTGCCCACTCTATTAATGTAATCGTATCATCGTCTATAAAATTTTCCAAGTCAATCGATTCAGCTCCACCCTCTTCGAGGCGATAGGCATCAATATGATTAAAAAGCTTCCCTTGTTCATCTAGTGGATAGTGCTTCACTATAGTATATGTTGGACTTTTCACCGCTCTTTTAATTCCTAAAGCTTTCGCAAATCCTTGAGAAAATGTAGTTTTACCACTTCCTAGATTTCCCTTTAAGCTAATGACTTTACCAGGTTCTATCAATTGCGCTAATTCTGCTGCGATTTGTTTCGTTTCCTCAGCAGAATGTGTAATTTTGTATGACATTATATATAATCTCCTTGTACTTCTAAAAAAATTCACGCTTTATTCTTAATAAGCCAATTATAAACAAAGTGTGTTGAAACTGCGAATCATTTGACTTTATGCCGTTTTACTGATAATTTATACCTATAACATATTAACGTAAGGAGGCAGTTTTATGAAAAAATTTATCAAATTAATTACTCTACCGACTTTAGCATTGCTACTAGTAGCTTGTCAAAGTTCGACTGAAGAACAGCCAGCAGAGAGTGCTCCAGCTGAGTCAACTGAACAAGTATCAACAGAATCTACAGAGTCAACTGAAAGTACTTCTGGAGACGCAGAAAGCGAAGCAACCGAGGAATCAGGCGCAGAACAAGGTTCTGAAGAATCAGACGCAGCAGCATCTGACAATGGTGAAGGTACAACTGAAGAAGGCGAATCTGCAACTGAAGATACAGAAGAAGCTAGCGAAACAGCAGCAACATTCGCATTCTATGTATCAGGTGAAGAAGCGCCAATCGCTGAATTCTCAGTTGAAGATGCTGAAGGTCTTAGCGTTTTAGAAGCTCTAGAATCAAACGAAGAATTAACATTTAACTTCAACGAAACTGAAGGTGTTGTTGATTCAATTGAAGGCTACGAAAATGACTATACTGTAGGTAATACATGGACTTACGTATACAATGGTGAATACGCACAACTAGGTGTTGTTTCTCAAACATTAGAAGCAGGAGATGAAATTGATTGGTACTACGGTACTATCGATGAAATCCCAATTAACGTAGTTCCTGAATAAGCAATACTTTACAATTTAAAAGAGCGTCTGACTTAAATCAGACGCTCTTTTTGTATACTACTCATTTATATTTACGCGTTTAATCCACTCGTGATTATTTCTCGTCAATAATCGATCCGCGCTACTTGGTCCAAAGGACGTCGCTTGATAATTTGGAAACGCAGGATCTGACATATCATCCCATGCCACTTTAATCGCATCAGTAATGCGCCACTGTTCTTGCACTTCTTCCCAAGAACTAAACAACGTATTATCCCCTTCTAATGCATCATGTAATAAATTTTCATAAGGCGTTGGAACGTACTCTTTCCCGAATGTATTTTGGTCTGGACCAATAAATGTCGTGATTGGTTCCATATTCGATTCAATATCTTTCTGGTTTAAAACCATTGCCAAACCTTTACCAGGTTCAATATAAAAAGTGAGCCTACTTGGTGTATCGTTTGAATCACCATTTCTCTCTTTCAATATAATATCAACCGAAGAAAATTGTTCAACTAACGCTTTTCCTGTACGAACGTAAATAGGAACACCCTCCCAACGCTCATTATCGACAGATAATTGAATCGCAATGTATGTTTCCGTACTACTATCTTCCGCTACATCTGGTTCATCGCGGTAATGGTTATACTCCCCTTCAGCATCTGCTGAGTATTGACCTCTAACAACAAACTCTTTCACTTCCTCTTTCGAATATGTTGGTATTTGACTTAAGGCTGCGTGCTTCTCACTATGTATCGCATCTTTTTCTAACTTCTCAGGCAAATCCATAATAATGAATGAAAGTATTTGCAGTATATGGTTTTGGAACATATCTAACAATGCACCATTCTCATCATAGAATGCACCACGGTCCCCTACTTTTAGACGTTCAGGTAAGTTAATTTGAATGTTCTCGATAAATTTATTATTCCAAATACCTTCAATAAAGGGATTGTAGAATCGAGTTGCCAATATATTTTGGACAAAATCCATCCCAGGAAAATGATCAATTAAAAAAATCTCTTCATCATTAAATGATTTTTTTAATATTTGATAATATTCTTTAGCTGATTCTAAACTATAGCCAAATGGCTTCTCAACAACGACACGATGCTCTCCAGTTAAACCAGTAATACCTGACTCTTTTAAATTTACTGTCGTCTCATCGTAAATACTTGGAGCGATAGAATAGTAATATAAAAATCGATCGGATGTATTATGCGTCGTTGAAACTTCTTTTATTTTCGTCATGAGTTTTTCAAAATCTTGTACTTTTGTATTGTCAGCTGGTTGGTAATAAATGTGTTCTAAAAATGATTCTTCGAACTCAGTAAAATTACTCCCTGCTTCAACAGCTTTTCTTACATGTTCCTTAAATTCATTCTCAGTGAATTGAGTGCGGGCCGCTCCGATAATCGCAAATTCCTCCGTTAACTGGCCACGTTGATATAGTTGGTGAAAAGCTGGGTACAATTGTCGCTCAGCTAAGTCACCCGTTGCCCCAAACAAGACAATTAGCCCACCTACTTCAACTTTAGACATAGTATCTCCTCCATTTATATATTCTGTTTAATGCGTGCCTCTATTAAATTCTATAACAAAATATTCATCTTTCACAATAATACAACTTAGAGTACATATACTTAAGCCATTGACAGCATTAGGAATAACATGAACGTCACGGAATTATGCAAAATTTAAGTTCAGCACCATAATCACATAAATATAGAAAACTCTGTTTAATACACAGCTATCGTTGCTTATTGAAGGGAGAATGGTGAGGTACCGTAGTACCAGGACGATTGGGCATACATGAAGCCGTAGGAGCGGTAGCGACGTAAGGATTTAGTAGCACAACGAGACGGAAGCTCAATCAGCTAGCAACGCTAGATGATTAGCTGAAGCCGGTCCACTACGGTCACCGAGCCGTTCTCCCTGAAATAAGCTCTACAGTTCCCTCTCCACAACAAAAAGAGCTAGAAACACTACCGTTCGGTAGTATTTCTAGCTCTCGCTTATTTATGAGTGAAAAGACTCAATTACATGATTGCTTGGTTAGCAGTAATAATTGAAACTTTATAAACATCTTCTTCGACACATCCACGAGATAAATCAGAAACAGGTTTGTTTAAACCTTGTAAGATTGGACCAACTGCTTGGTAGTTACCTAAACGTTGAGCAATCTTGTAACCAATGTTACCTGATTGGATTTCTGGGAATACGAATACGTTCGCTTTACCAGCAACCTCTGATTCAGGTGCTTTTTTATCAGCAACTGATTCAATATAAGCTGCGTCAAATTGTAATTCTCCATCGATAGCTAAGTCAGGAGCCAATTCTTTCGCAATACGAGTAGCTTCAGCGACTTTGTCAACTTCTGGTGAAGCTGCAGAACCTTTAGTTGAGAAACTTAATAAACCAACTTTAGGATCGATATCGAACATTTTAGCTGTTTGAGCACTTTCTACAGCAATTTCAGCTAATGATTGTGCATCTGGGTTAATGTTAATCGCACAGTCAGCAAAGATTAAACGTTCACCATCATTGTTAGGTGGAACCATAACAAACGCACCACTTGTTAATTTAACACCTGGGCGAGTTTTGATGATTTGTAGTGCTGGACGAACAGTATCACCTGTTGAGTATTGAGCTCCACACACTAATCCATCTGCTAAGTCCATGTAAACTAACATTGTTCCGAAGTAAGCATTGTCACGTAACATTTCACGTGCTTGCTCTTCAGTGTTTTTACCTTTACGACGTTCTACGAAAGATGCGATCATTGCATCGAATTCGTCATAGTTGTTAGGATCGATGATTGTTAAATCACCAGTGTTCCAGTTACGTTCTGTAGCAATTGCTTCAACTTCAGCAGGATTTCCTAATAAAATTGGTTCTACTAATTTATCTGAATGTAGACGAACAGCTGCTCCTAAAACACGTGGATCAGTAGCTTCAGGGTAAACAATTTTAACCTTTTTTCCTTCAATCTTCTGTGATAACGATTTAAACATATCCATTCTAGATATTCCTCCCATAATTTAACTTTATAATAAACGCTTACTACTTAATATTACACGTTTTTTACAA
Source organism: Ruoffia sp. FAM 26255 (assembly GCF_045528525.1). Lineage (NCBI taxonomy): Bacteria > Bacillati > Bacillota > Bacilli > Lactobacillales > Aerococcaceae > Ruoffia > Ruoffia sp. FAM 26255. Next base: position 12,003 of record NZ_JBGQQX010000031.1, read on the forward strand.
TTTTTGAAACTGTTTTACTCAATCTTCTGTATTAAAGTTGTTCTTTTCTCTATTAGCCTCACTTATAGCTTTCTTTTTCCTCTTTGGTAAGACATCTTTAATTTTTCTAAACAATGGACGCAAGACATATCGTATGATTAATATTATGATAATAATCACGATGATGTAAGGGATTAAGAATATAATTGTTAAAATCCCCCATTGGAAAGCTTCAATTGAATTTTCCCAAGTATCGTTAAAGGCTGCGACAATTTGATTCCAGAAAGTCAATTGACTTTCACTTCCATCAGATAACTCAACAACTTCTTGTAAATTCAAGTGTATCGTTGCATTTTCAACTTCTGCGGAGACAGAAGATTGTTCTGCTAATAAACTATCCCGACTCGCAATTGCTTCTTCTAAAGCGCCTTGGATTTCAATTAAATCCGTAACGGACTCTGCTTGATCATTAAGTTCATTCAGTCGGTCAATTCTAGAATCAATCGCTTCGATACGAATTTCAATATCTTGAACTTGTTGGGTTACATCTTGAGAACCGCGTGATAGTTGAATAAGTTGAGCTTGGTCATTGTTTTCAAACTGTGTAAGCGTCTCTTCATAATTGTCTCGAGGAACTCTGATCGTCAAACTTAATGATGTGAGCGACTGAGAACTTTCTGCATAACTGTATTCATTCATTGATTCATCTTGATATTGAATATAAGCATTATTGGCCTCAATAATTTCTTCAATACTTTGCTTCGCTTCATCATAACGAATCGTTTGATAAATCACATTGGCCGTGTAGATAATATCTCGATCTTCATTTGTTTGTTGGCGACTGACATTTTCGTCAGTTTCTTGGGCCATTTCGGTTGTGTAGTTGGCGTCAGGATACGTAGTAGTTGACTGTTCTTGAGATTCACATGCATATAGGAAAAATACAGTTAGAAACAATATTCCCCATTTCCATTTCTTCACGCTATCACACCTCTCTTATACTTCATTATAAAGGGTTTTCATGCCTAAAACCACTAATTACATGTTGACTGGCTTTTTGAACATAAAAAACTCAATGAAGAATCACTTTTGTGATCCCTCATTGAGTTTATAAGTTTAATCTGTTGCTTTTGCTGACGCTTGAGCGTTTTTCGCTTCTTCACGGCGACGTTTCTTCTCTTGACGGTATTGCATACGTTGTTTGCGACGGTCATTAATTGCCCATTGCTTGTAGTCATTATCTTCCATAGCCTGAACTTCTCCAAGTAGGTAACCATTCCCAACTTGTGAGAAGAAGTCATGGTTACTTGTTCCTGTTGAGATACCATTCATAACAATCGGATTCACATCTTCAGCTGTATCAGGGAATAAAGGTTCGAAGCCCATATTTTGTAAAGCTTTATTCGCATTGTAGCGAACAAATGTGTTTACGTCTTCTGTCCAACCTAATTCATCATATAAATGAGACGTGTATTTTTCTTCATTTGAATATAATTCAAATAGTAAGTTAAAGACCCAGTTTTTTAATTCTTCTTGTTCTGCTTCGCCTAACTCATTGTAGCCTAATTGGAATTTATAACCAATATAAGTTCCGTGAACAGATTCATCACGTAGGATAAGTTTAATGATTTCAGCTACGTTAGGTATTTTGTTGTTTCCTAAATACCATAATGGTGCGTAGAAACCTGAATAGAATAAGAATGATTCAAGTAGGACACTTGCCGCTTTCTTTTGTAGCGGTGTACCATTTTGGTACGCATCATTAATTTTATCCGATTTGAATTGGATTAATTCGTTCGTATTCGTCCAATCAAAGATTGAGTCAATTTCTGAGTTTGTATTCAATGTAATAAAAATCGTTGAATACGATTTAGCATGTACTGCTTCCATAAAATGGATATTACTTAAAACAGATTTTTCATGTGGTGTTCTTGCATCATCTAATAAGACAACAGCCCCTTCTTCAGATTGCAGTGTATCTAAAAGTGTTAACCCACCAAAGACTTTCCCTAACATATCTTGTTCTGCTTTTGAAAGACGACGCCAATCATCTAAATCATTCGATACTGGAATACGTGTATCTAACCAAAATTGCTCAGTCAGCTTTTCCCAAGTTAATTTATCAACGGTATCTTCGATATCATTCCAATTTATCGCTATGTAATTTGGTTCTACCATGCATTTATTCTCCTTTATAAAACTTATTAAATTGAACAGCTCTCGCAATAATTACTTCCAATTTCATCGCCATCATCCGTAAATGTACGAACATAGTAAATTGATTTAATGCCTTGGTTCCAAGCATAGTTACGTAGGATATTTAAATCTCTCGTGTTCATCTTTCTTTCACCAGGACGTTTCCAAGGATAAAGCCCTTCAGGTAATTCTGAACGCATGAACAACGTTAAAGACATTCCTTGATCGATATGTCTTTGAGCCGCTGCATACACATCGATGACTTTACGCATATCAATATCGTAAGCTGACTCATAGTAGTCAATCGTATCATTTGATAATTGTGGCGCTGGGTAATATGTTTTACCCGTTTTCTTCTCTTGACGCTCTTCAATTAGACGTGTAATTGGGTGTAAGCTCGCACTTGTCTCGTTTACATATGAGATACTTCCAGTTGGTGCAATCGCATGACGGTAAGCATGATATAGTCCATCTTTTTGAACCATATCTCTTAACGCTTCCCAATCTTCTGCAGTTGGAAGTGGCACATTTTTCATGATTTCTTTTACTTTTTCATCTTCAATAACAAATGGTTCTTCAATATAACGATCAAAGTATGAACCATTAGCATAATCAGAATTTTCAAAATTATAGAAAGTTTCACCACGTTCGCGTGCAATTTGATTACTTGATACTAATGACCAGTAGTTTAACGCATAGAAATATGCTTCTGTTAATTCTAAAGACTCATCAGATCCGTAATAGATTTGATTAATTGCGAATAACGTATGAAGTCCCATGCCACCTAAACCGATGGTATGATTTAATTCATTCCCTCTACGCACACTTGGTACAGCATCGATACTGGTATGATCTGTAACGAATGTTAAACCACGGACAGCTGTATCCACTGATTTAGCAAAGTCAGGTGAATCGACCATATTCACAATATTTGTAGAACCTAAGTTACAACTAATATCAATTCCTTCATCTTCAAAGGTTTGGTCATCATTAATAATTGATGGTTGTTGAATTTGTAAAATTTCTGAACATAAGTTAGACATTACAATGCGCCCATCAATTGGGTTCGCATCATTGGCTGTATCAATATTAATAATATATGGATAGCCTGATTCTTGTTGTAATTTACTTATTTCGTTCTCTAATTCACGTGCTTTGACTTTGTATTTACGGATTTCTTTATTTTGAACCATGTTCTCATACTCTTCCGTAATATCCACATAAGCAAAAGGCTCGCCATAAACACGTTCAACATCATAAGGACTGAATAAGAACATATCAGCATCTTCTGCAACTAATTCATAAAATTTATCCGGAACCGTTACTCCAAGCGATAAAGTTTTCACACGGATTTTCTCATCCGCATTTTCTTTCTTAGTTGATAAGAAGCGGACAATGTCTGGATGGAAGATTGATAAATAAACCGCTCCAGCACCATTTCTTTGTCCTAATTGATTGGCGTAGCTGAATGAATCTTCAAATAATTTCATAACTGGTACAACACCTGAAGCCGCGTTTTCGATTTTCTTAATCGGTGCGCCTTCTTCACGTAAGTTTGATAAGTTTAGACCTACGCCTCCACCACGCTTACTTAATTGTAAGGCAGAGTTGATGCTACGTCCGATTGAGTTCATATCATCACTAATCTCAATTAAGAAACAAGATACCATCTCACCACGACGTTTACGTCCAGCATTTAAAAATGTTGGTGTTGCAGGTTGGAAGCGTTGAGCGATTAATTCATCACGTAAATTTGTTGCAAGAACTTCGTCCCCGTCCGCTAAGAATAAGGCATTAAACACAATACGATCTTCGAAACGTTCTAAGTATCTTTCCCCATCATTCGTCTTTAAAGCGTACTGGTTATAAAACTTATGTGCGCCCATAAATGATTTGAAACGGAATTTCTTCTCATAAGTTGTTTGCATTAATTTCTTAATGAATTCACGGTCATACTTATTTAAGAAACCTACTTCTAAGTAGTCATGTTCAATTAAATAATCTAATTTTTCATCTAATGTATAGAAAAACACAGTATTAGGGTTCACATGCTCTAAGAAGAATGCACGCACCGCCTCTTTATCTTTCTCTAATGGGATTTTATTGTCTACTGGAATATTTAATTCGTTATTTAATTTGAAATATGTAATTTCATTGGGTGCTTTAGACATAGTTGGTGTTTTCAATTTCAGTCACAATCTCCTTCACTTTTTTTACATCATTATCCGAGCCTTGAAACTCAAATCGATACAATAATGGAACATCATAATCGAGTGCAATATCTTCTGCTGTAAAGCAGTAAAGCTCATTAAAATTTCGGTTTCCTGCGCCGATGACGCCCTGACAATATGATAAATTATCGCCAGTCTCTAGGAAATCATTCAAAATATCAGTCATTTCAATTGCATATGTTGGTGCGATCATAATAAAGTTTTCGTCTATTTCAGAAAATGCATTCACTTCAGACAACTCCAAAGAGTCCATTTCTAACTTTTCAACAAAACGTCGTGTATTGCCTATGACAGACATATATATAATTTTCATCACTACACCGTCCTCTTTAATACTATATATTAGCATGGTTACCTTCAAAATTAAACCTTGAATAAAACTAAATATTGTGCTTCAAGATTCGACCCAATACTATATATTGTGTCTATGCGTTTTATAATCCATAGTTCTAGTATATTTAAATAAATTTAAAAAGCTTGTAATTTGCTCTTGCTTTATTCAGGTTACACGTGTAAACTAAAGTTAGGTTACAAATGCAACCCCGTGTTAGGAGGGAAATTATGACTGAACAATTAAGTATTCAAGATTTAAACATTTCCGATTCAGAATGGGAAGTGATGCGCGTGTTATGGGCAGATGCTCCTTTAACAAGTCGAGAAATCATTGACCGGGTGTTAGACATTCTCGATTGGAAAGAAGGAACGGTAAAATCACTCATAAACCGTTTAGTAAACAAAGAAAATATTCAAAAAATAAAAACCGATACGGTTTTAAAATACAAACCAGGTATTTCAGAACTCGAGGCCAATCGTTTAAAAGCCGATAAAGTCTTCGACTCGATATGTACGAAAGAACGCGGCAGCCTCATTAGTCACCTTGTTGACACAAATCAATTATCGCAAGATGAAATTCAGGAGCTAATATCAAAACTCCAAACAAAAGCACTCACAGCACCAGAAGAAGTAGCTTGTGAATGTGCTGTTGGACAATGCCACTGTCATTTACATTAATAAATAATAAATTAAATAAAAGGAGACATTAATATGAAAAAAGAACAATTTGAAGTCGCAGGTATGGGATGTATGAATTGCAGTAAAACAATCCAAAACACTTTATCAAATCTTGATGGTGTATCTGAAGCCACGGTCGATTTTGCCAATAAAACAGCAGATGTTACATATGATGATACTGTTGTTTCAAAAGTTGGCATGCAAACAGCTGTAACTGACGCTGGTTACCAATTACTTTAATTAAGAATAGGAGGTTTATTTATTGAAAACTTATGCCATTGAAGGCATGCACTGTGCTGCATGCGCGACTTCTGTTGAAAAAGCTGTGAATAAATTGGATGGTATCAATGAAGCCTCAGTGAATCAATTAACAGAAAAAGTAAGTGTCGACTTTGATGAGTCAAAACTATCACTCGATGATATTTCTAAAGCGGTATCCGACGCAGGCTATACGTTGGTTACTCAAACTGAACCTGCTCGTTCAGATGATACTTTTCAAAACTTTTCTGTGACTGGAATGACTTGTGCGAGCTGTGCACAAACTGTTGAAAAAGCAGTGGCGAAACTCCCACAAGTTCACTCTGCTTCCGTTAACTTAGCTACTGAAAAATTATCTGTAACTTGGGAAGAGACTGCAGACGCTCAATTAATCCAAGAAACCGTGGCTGATGCAGGTTATCAAGCTGAGCTAGCATTAACTGCCAAAGAGCAGTACGAAGTAGATCAAGCACGTAAAGAAACTAAGTTAAACTCGATGAAACAAACATTAATTAAGATGGCTATCTTTACCATCCCCCTTTTCATACTCACTATGGGTCCAATGGTTGGAATGCCTTTACCGCAAGTGATTGATCCAAGTATTCATCCGGGGGCCAATGCGGTATTACAATTAATATTAACGACTCCCGTCTTATATTTTGGTTTCGATATATTTAAACGGGGGTTCAAAACATTATTTAATGGACATCCAAATATGGATTCTTTAGTTGCTGTTGGTACGGGTGCGGCATACTTACAAGGAATCGTGATGACTGCTTTAATCCTTTTTGGACAAGTGAATACGCATGATCATTTAGAATTATACTTTGAATCGGCCGCAGTCATCTTAACTTTAATGACCTTAGGTAAATATATGGAAGAACTGGCTAAAGGACGAACATCCTCAGCGATTAAAAGCTTAATGGAATTAGCTCCCGATACAGCTCGTGTCGTACGTGAGAACGGAGAAGTTGAGACGATTCCTGTTGAAATGTTGAATATTGGAGATATTATCCAAGTTCGACCTGGTGAAAGCTTACCTGTCGATGGTGAAATGGTTGAAGGTCATTCGAGCATTGATGAGTCCATGTTAACAGGTGAAAGTCTACCTGTTGAAAAAACAGTTGGTGACTTAGTCACTGGCGCAAGTATCAATAAGATGGGAGCTTTTAAATATAAAGCTACTCGTATTGGACAAGATACGATGATTTCTCAAATCGTTCGTATGGTTCAAGATGCTCAAGGTTCTAAAGCACCAATTGCGAAATTAGCCGATGTTATCTCAGGATACTTTGTACCTATCGTTATTATTATTGCGATTCTATCTGGTTTATTCTGGTTCTTTGTGATGGGTGAACCACTGAATTTCGCTTTAAATATCTTTATTAGTGTTTTAATTATTGCTTGTCCTTGCGCCCTAGGTTTAGCGACTCCCACAGCAATCATGGTTGGGACTGGAAATGGCGCGAGCCAAGGTATCTTAATTAAAAACGGACAAACGCTTGAGAACATACATAACGCAACGACTGTTCTATTAGATAAGACCGGAACGATTACAGAAGGTGAACCAACTGTTACAGATTTCATCATTAACGAAGGCTTTGATAAAGATGACATCTTACAACTGGTTGCTTCAGCAGAATCGGTTTCTGAACATCCACTAGGATCAGCCATTGTGAAGTATAGTGAAGAGAAAGAAATTAACTTACTGCCAACCGATCACTTTGAAAGCATAACTGCACGCGGAATTAAAGCAGACATAGCAGGCAGAGAAATTGCGATTGGGAATAAAAAATTAATGGACTCTCTAAGTGAAGTACCTAGTTCATTAGAGGCACAAGTCAAACAATTAGCCAATGAAGCTAAAACACCGATGTATATTGCTTTAGATAATGAAGTGATTGGAATTGTTGCTGTTATGGACCCTATTAAGGAAACATCGAGCCAAGCAATTAAAGAGATGAAAAACTTAGGTCTTGAAGTTATTATGGCCTCTGGTGACAACCAATACACAGCCAATATTGTTGGGGAAGAACTTGGTATTGACCGCATTCTAAGTGAAGTCATGCCAGAAGATAAATCTGCTATTGTGCAAGAGTTACAAAATGCAGGTAAGAAAGTGATTATGGTTGGGGATGGTATTAATGATGCGCCTGCTTTAGCTCAAGCAGATATCGGGATGGCAGTTGGTTCTGGTACCGATGTAGCTATGGATTCGGCTGATACCGTCTTAATGCATGATGATTTACGTGATGTCCCAAAAGCTATCAGCTTAAGTCATGCAACCATTCGTAACATTAAGCAAAACTTATTCTGGGCCTTTGGATACAATACGATTGGGATTCCAATCGCGATGGGCTTACTTTACCTCTTCTTCGATGGACCTTTATTAAGTCCAATGTTCGCTGCGGCTGCGATGAGTTTAAGTTCAATTTCTGTACTACTCAATGCCTTACGTTTGAGAAATAAATAATTATTTACATATAAAAGGCTACTGACCGGATTACTCGTCAGTAGCCTTTTATGCACTTGTTTAATATTTTGCGTCTGCAAAGGTTCTCATCATTTTTGGTAATTCTCGAATCACTTGCGTTGGTAATGTGACATAATGAGTTTCTGCTAATTGATCCGCAATGTAGCTATGAATGAACACAGCTGAAAGAATTGCTTGTTTGACATTCGGTATTTGTCCAATGAAACCAGCTAGAATCCCAGTCAACGTATCTCCCATCCCGCCGGTCGCTTGTGAGGGGTTACCTGTTGTGTTTTCAAAGACATCCGAGTCAATATACACTTGTGTAGGTGATCCTTTTAACACAACTGTGCTTTGTAAATCCTTCTGAGCTTGTTGATTACTATCTACTGTTAATTTATTTTTATCTAGACCTGTAAGCCTCTGCCACTCACCGAGATGAGGTGTGAAGATACAATGGGCATTGGTTTCTCGCTTGACTTTCCCTTCACCAAGCAGCGTAATCGCATCAGCATCGATAATTAGATATTGCTCGTTAGTCGCTGATTTGAGAATCGTTTCAAGGATTGTTTGGCTCACTTCGCTTAGCCCTAAACCCGGCCCAATCACAATCACATCTTTGTCTTTTACTGCTTGAATCAAGCTTTCAGTTTCGTACATATTAACAAACATAATTTCTGGCGCATGCGTATGTAAGCTAGTCCGGTTCACTGGATCCGTCGCGACAGTCACTAATCCTGCGCCAGAATACAAAGCAGCCAGACCACTCATGATAATGGCTCCACCCTTTTCATGATTACCTCCAACACATAATATGCGCCCCATTTTATTTTTATACGTATCTTTATCTCTGATAGGTATTGTGTCTACGACTATTTCTTTAGTAATTTTCTTCATGTTTACCCCCCTTTGCCTTCTCATTATACAAAAAAGAGAGTGTTAACACTCCCTTTTCAAATTTATTATTATATGATGAATTGTAAAATTAAGTGCGACAAATAAAGAAACCCATAACAGGTTCGTGTAAAATGTTAGTAACGACAAAAACATAAACACGGAGGTCTGTTATGAGCTACACATATCTTACCATAGAGGAACGTTCAAAAATAGAAATACTCTATCAAGAAGGCTTTAAAATTAATCGCATTGCCCAATTAATCGGGCGCCATCGGTCAACGATTTATCGAGAACTTAAACGATGCCCTTCAGATCAATACCAAGCTCTGGATACCCATGAAGGTGCCAATCAACGTGCACGTCTTAAGGGTAGAAATCCTAAGTACACGTTCGGGCTACTTAAAGACATTCAAGATAAATTAGAATGTACATGGTCACCTGAACAAATTGTTGGACGAGATTATCAGGGAAAACTTTCCTTTAAATCCATCTATAACTGGATTTACCAAGATATCTTAAAGGTGCCCCTAACTGTCTTAAGACACAAAGGAAAAAGTCGAGAGCCTCAAGAAACGCGAGGAAAGTTTAATATCGGCACTCCCATCTCAAAACGCCCCAAATCTGTGAAGAATCGAAAAGAGTTCGGGCATTGGGAACTCGACACAGTTGTTTCTTCTCGAGGCAAGAGTAAAGGCTGTTTTGCGAGCTTTGCAGAACGAAAAAGCCGTATATATATCAATGTCATTAAGTTAAGGGGAAATGAATTCCTATCGTTATATAAAGACGCCTCTTCTTCACATGAAATAGTGTGAAGAAGAGGCGTCTTTGGCTTTTTTTATTCTAAACAAGTTATTTTTCTATTGGAAGGCATGTCAAATAAGTCTTCTGCTTTTCAAAAAAAAATTATCTATAATGAAAACCAACAAAGCCTCTTCGGAATTTTAATCGTTCAAACTTCCTACCTTCTCGAATTGGAAGGATATAAGATGAGATTAATCGCATAATATCTATCGACATGTCATTTAAATATCGGCGATATAGCCTAAAAGCCATCTTAACATTTACCTGATAATCCCAATGTCGTTTCTTTTTAGGAAATTTTACTTGTCCAACTAACCTCATGGTGAAATTGTAAGTAATTAATCTTGCATATATTTCTTGATAGATTTGGCTGCTTTCTTTTGTATGTAAGTATTCTAAATCAACTGAATGCTTTAAATCACGAAAAGAAGTCTCAATTCCCCACCGTAAATGGTATAATTCTTTTAAGTCATTGGGTGTAAAGTTGTCATCAAGATTTGTTATCAAGCACTCGTAGGTGCTTTCACTTAGCTTGAGTCTAACCACTCGGAAACGTATTTCGTAATAATCCTTACTGCCTCGTTTTAAAAAATCAAACTTAGACGTGGTTGATAGGAACCGAAAAGATGGATCGTCTTTAATCGCTTTGGTTCGGGAGTAGGTCAACTTTAAAGAAACAATTGTATCGAATTCATCCGTATCTGGCACATCGGATTTGCGCAAAAATCCTTTGCGATTGACATCTTTACATCGAATGACGTATTTGTGTTGAAGGCGCTGAAGATGTTCAAACAGATTAAAGGAAGGATAGCCTCGATCACCTATAAAGATAACGGGCTGTGTCGGTTTTATCTTTTGGGCCATTTGGCAGAGACTTGAACGTTCATCTGTTTGACGTTTGTTCTGAAAATCCACATCAAGAAACTGTTTATTTAAGAGGTCATAAAAAAAATTGACATGAATCACGTTGTAGCCATTGGCATTCCCACGTTTAAAGTGATTATCATGGGCTTTTACGTTCTGTGGTAAGGGCAAATCAGACCCATCATGGGCAAGCAATTGATAGCCTTTAAACCGTTTGGCTTTATCAAAAGATTGATTAAATAGGTCAAACACTGCTTTGAAAGCACTGGGTTTTAATTTTGCACGTGCTTGAACAAAAGCTGAAGCGGTGGGAGTTTCGACATGGTAGTTCCATTGTTCAAGTAATTCGCTGTTAAGGCTTTGAGCGCCGAATTTAATAATCGATTCAATAACAACCGACATGGGCAGTTTGCGTTTCCGAGTAAAATCAGCGGAAGGATAATAGACATGTTCTTCCCGATTTTGACAAACGGATTGAATCGCTGACTGTAGATATTGATACGTTATTTTTTGATAGTTATTCACATTAATTCCTCCTAAAAAAGCTCTAATCAAGTGAGATTTTTTAGGTGTTTTTTGGGTTGTCAAGTATTTACGCTTAATTTTCAGGTCTTTTTTGAATAAGATTTGATAAAAAATGGCAGAAAAAAAGCCTATCGATTAATTCGACAGACTTTTTCTTAACTTAATGACATTGAGTGAATTCTACTATAATTTAGTCACTACACAAAAATATAGTTAGGAGAATTCACATGGCTGATAATAATGATATCGCAAAACTGGTTGGAATTAAAGACGAAAATATTAAATTTAATGACGGGGTTCAAATCATCGAAGAAAATGGTCACACAACAATGTTGATTTCAGGCACGTTATCGTATCCGTTAGAGGCTTGCCCTAAGTGTGGCGTGCGTAAAATTGACGTAGAAACAATTTTTGATCGCTTAAAAGGTGTATTTGGCATGCGCAGAGCCCATGTTAGAGGGAAACAAGCGCTTCATAATAACATTGGTATCATGTTGATGAGTATGAATTTAACAAAATTAGCCCTCGAGGCAAGAAGAAGAGTGGCTACTTTTTACGATTATTCAGCCACACATAAAAATCGCAATGAAAGCATCAGAATATCGATGGTTTCATTGCGATTTTTCTATTTAAGGCTAGTTTTTTTCCCAGCCCCTTTTAATATTAACTATAATAGTGATTTTTTCTGTAGCGATAAAACGTCGTTCGGTTAATTCCTGTTTTCCGTTCTATTTCTTTATCTGACAAGCCTTGTTCATTTATTGAAATTTTATGGCTATGTTTTTGGCATATCCTTCGTTGCCTAGTAATTTTTTGTTTAATGTTATACTCATGTTGTTCGACTCCTATGTTTCCCCCGTATTAACTATGCATATTTTATATTGTCAATTATCAAAAGGAGTTTAATATGTGTATTTTTACTAGCTAAATTTCCTCCTCGTATATTTAGTAATTTTCAGAAGTAGAATTAGCGTCTAAAAATATTTTATCTAGTTTTTTTACCTCGTTTAAAGGGACAGTAATAATAACTTCGTCAATGTTTGTTTGCTCCAATGAATCACTATGAGGGGAACTTGTATACATTAATTCAAATTGTATAGCATTTTTACCAAGTATATTTAAAAGTAGTAATAAAATTCTTTTGAAATTTTTGTTAATTGTTATAACCATATTATTTTGCGTTTTTCTTATTTTAATTGATGATTCGTCAATACTCATACCTTGCAAAAAATCTTTTAATATCATTTCTATTTTATTTTTTTCCATTAGATTACCACCTTTACTTTAATTAAAATCTCAATTACAATAAACGTGCATTAAATAAATAAAGAAGGAGAGTGTATCATGAAGTTAAGTAAAAAAATTATTGTTATTTTCACTTTGTTTTTGTCTATATCACCTTTATTTTCTACGCCTGAAGTAAATGCTCAACAAAATAATGTAGTACCGTATGGAACCATTACAGGTCCTGGTGGAACTACTACTCTTGAGATTATGAGTAGTAATACCGTTTACTGGTACGCTAAGCCTAGTTTCTCTGGGCCTTATACCTTCCAAGGTACGGTAACAGTTACATATAAAAATAATAGAACTAATACATTTTGGATTAGTGAAGCTGCTAATAGTAAGTCGGTGTCAGGAATAATAGAATTACCAGCTGCAGCTAAAAAAGCAGTTCTAAGTGGCGTTGCCATTGGTACAAATGGTCTAGCAATTGCAGTGCCAAATGCTGATGCATACAATTATTAATTGGACTTAAATATATCCTTTAAATTTTATTTTAAAAAGTAACATCTAAAAGAGTATTACATGTAAATTCACAAACATCCCTTTAACAAGAGAATTTATTCTTTTTTAAAAGGGATGTTTTATATACTTCTAATTGAACTTTTTCCAATAATTATTATTTATCATCAAGTTTGCATTTATTTGGGATTCATAATAATTTTATTCGTATTTTATTCCGTCACAATCCGTTCTAAGATATAGCTAACAAACGCATTAAAACTCATTTCATGACCTCAGAGAGAGCTACAACGTTTTCATGTGGTGCGACAACTAACGAAATGACATTTTGTAACATGAAAACACTCCCTTTCGGGTCAGTAGTTAAATGAAAGCATACCACTTATTGATCATATTCTAAATCTCAAATTTCAGCTACTTCTACCTATCATCTATTTTAGTTAAATTATACTTTTCGCGATATCTTCTAAACGTAGTACGATTGATACCCGTCTTACGTTCAACTACTTTCTCTGTCATACCTCTATCATATAATTCAAAGGCATGTAGCAACCTTTCATCGTTAGGTTCAAACTTTCTTTTCTTCCTTTAAAACGTCCCTGACGTTTCGCTATTTCAATACCTTGCGCCTATCGTTCTTTAATTCGTTATCTTTCAGCTTCGGCTTGATACTTATATAGTTCAATAATTAGGTTATTGATTAAGCGTCGCAAGTTTTCATCAGCGATGCCATTCATCGATGGCAGATTTAATACCTCTAATGTTGCCCCTTTCTCTTGAATCAGGCTCATGATAGTCGTTAGGTCATTATTATTTCTTCCAAGTCGGTCTAATTCCGTAACAACAACAATATCGCCCTCTCTCAAATAATTTAACATGGCCTGTAGCTGCGTTCGTTCGACCGATCCCCCACTTACTTTGTCTGAAAAGACCTTGGAAACGCCTTCTAGTGCTTCAAGTTGCCGGGATAAGTTCTGATCCTTACTACTTACCCTTGCATAACTTATTCTTGCCAAAAAAACATCCTTTCATTATAAAGTATTCACAATGTCTTACCTAAAGTTTATTCTTGCTTAAAATTATATGTGTTTCACACGATCAATATAAAATAACTCTATTGAACACATGATAATACTATTATAGCAACCATACAAAAAAGTTCAATAGAGTGTACTCTATTGAACTTTAAATTAATCAATTATATCCAAATAAGTATGATATTCCGTGATTGTATCATACTTATTGTATGGCAGCATAAAGAAAAAGCTCACTAAAGAGTCCTCTAGTGAACTTCTTCTAAACTTCATTTATAGATTAAGTATAGATATCTAACAATAGGGATGATCATACACACCAAAAGAACTCCTATTAAGTGATGAATTGTAAAATTAAGTGCGACAAATAAAGAAACCCATAACAGGTTCGTGTAAAATGTTAGTAACGACAAAAACATAAACACGGAGGTCTGTTATGAGCTACACATATCTTACCATAGAGGAACGTTCAAAAATAGAAATACTCTATCAAGAAGGCTTTAAAATTAATCGCATTGCCCAATTAATCGGGCGCCATCGGTCAACGATTTATCGAGAACTTAAACGATGCCCTTCAGATCAATACCAAGCTCTGGATACCCATGAAGGTGCCAATCAACGTGCACGTCTTAAGGGTAGAAATCCTAAGTACACGTTCGGGCTACTTAAAGACATTCAAGATAAATTAGAATGTACATGGTCACCTGAACAAATTGTTGGACGAGATTATCAGGGAAAACTTTCCTTTAAATCCATCTATAACTGGATTTACCAAGATATCTTAAAGGTGCCCCTAACTGTCTTAAGACACAAAGGAAAAAGTCGAGAGCCTCAAGAAACGCGAGGAAAGTTTAATATCGGCACTCCCATCTCAAAACGCCCCAAATCTGTGAAGAATCGAAAAGAGTTCGGGCATTGGGAACTCGACACAGTTGTTTCTTCTC